>CACXFN010000109.1 GCA_902766915.1 uncultured Eubacteriales bacterium | reverse complement strand
TGGAGTGGGACAGACCAATATTTGAAATGTTGGACAACGATGAGGAATTAAAAAAATTACAAGAGTTGTGGGACGACGAAAAACAAGACATGGTCTTCCCTCCGTTTAACTTTGACGAGTATGATGGCTTTGAGGGCTACAAAGAGTTCATAAAACAACAGCTGGAGACAGTTCAAAACATAAAGCTGTAATTGATAATTAAACCGCCAGCAGGCGGTTTTTTCATGCCGTCACATGGAGCATAATAATGCGAAGGGTGGGAACATAGGTGGGAAGAGAGTGTAAATAATTCTGTGTAAACTAAATACTTAGTAAGTATGAATCCTCCTGGATGAATGGTAGAATGAAACCAAGCCAGGAGGATTTAATTATGGCGAGAAGAAGAAAATTATCACCTGAACGCAAAGCGTTTATCGACAAGTTAATTGCTCATTACAATCCAAAGGACGTGTCGGATGTTCAAGAAATGCTAAAGGATCTCCTTGGAGACACTCTGCAGGATATGCTAGAAGCAGAAATGGATGAGCACTTGGGTTACTCCAAGTATGATTACCAAAATAAAGAGACTGATGACAGCAGAAACGGTTACAGCAGTAAAACCGTAACATCATCCATGGGCGAAATTGATCTTGATGTTCCAAGGGATAGAAAAGGCGAGTTCGAACCACAGGTTGTAAAGAAACATCAGACAGATATCACCAACATAGAGGACCAGGTGCTATCTATGTATGCCAAAGGTATGACCACAAGAGATATATCAGACCATCTGTGGTCAGTATATGGCGTAGAAGCCTCAGCAGAGATGATTTCCCGTATGACAGATAGGATTCTACCCATTGCAAAGGAATGGCAGAATAGACCACTAGACAGAAAGTATGCAATTGTTTTCATGGATGCTGTGCACTTCAATGTCAGGCAGGAAGGAAGAGTAGTTAAGAAAGCCGTTTACGTTGCCATAGGCATAAAACTAAACGGCCTAAAAGAAGTTCTTGGCATGTGGATAGGAGGAAACGAGAGCGCAAAATACTGGCTTGGAGTGTTGAATGAAATCAAGAATAGAGGCGTTGAAGACATAATGATTATCTCGGTAGATGGGCTTACGGGATTTGCAGATGCCATAACTGCGGTATTCCCAAAAACTGAGATCCAAAGATGCATCGTCCATCAAATACGCTATACCACCAAGTTTGTATCTTACAAGGACAGGAAATCTTTTGTGGCGGACCTTAAAAATATATACCAGGCTCCAACGGAAGAAGCCGCCCTCAAAGGGCTTGATGCTCTCGAAAAGAACTGGGGAAAGAAATATCCATCTTCCGTGGATTCATGGAAAAACAATTGGGCGCAGCTATGCACATATTTTAAGTATCCGTCAGAAATCCGGAAGCTAATATATACTACAAATTCCATAGAAAATTTCAATAGGCAACTTAGAAAGGTTACTAAAACCAGAACCATTTTCCCAACAGATGATGCTCTTTTTAAGCTCCTTTATCTAGCCATGATGGACATTACTGTAAAGTGGGGTGGCAAATCCAACCAATGGAACTGGGGCACCGTCCTAAACCAGCTAATGATTTTCTTTGAAGGGAGGATTTCCCCAGAGGACATAGAATAGCATTAACCCACAAACGGAAAACCAGGCTGCCATTATTGACAGTCTGGTTTTAATGTGGTTTAATACCTTAACTTAATTAGCGTTGGTTTTCCAACGTATTCTATGAATGTTCTATCCCTAATCCAGGGGGTTTACACAGAATTATTTACACTACCGATTTAATTCCATTAACACTAGCGGAAGCAAATCTACTTTTTTCTTCATGTCCGCTATGTATGAAAAAAGGTTTTTAATCATAACCTCCAAGAAGGGATTTGATGAACCGGCAGATTTCTCGGAGATGCTTCTATCTCAATGGTCACACTGAACCGTTTGATTCATCACCGCGAGATAAACAATATAACCGGGAATAGATACCGTCTCGGCAACCACCAATAAAATACTGGCTAAATTGAATACGTAAAAATGTGTCCTTTGTAGCGAAAAAAGTATATTTTACTCGACCGCTTGCACCGTGACCATAAGGATAATTCTAATGATAGTACAATGGATATATAATGTTATTTCTCTTTGCACAAATCAATTATTCCTCAATGCTTCTTCTTCTAGATTCATTGTTATATTCTCTGTGATTTCTATACGATCATAATACTCTCTGCATAAAAATCCACCAGCAACAAATTCAAAAC
>CACXFN010000108.1 GCA_902766915.1 uncultured Eubacteriales bacterium | reverse complement strand
TTTGGATAGGCTTGGTCTTCTTTACAATTAGTGAAATCAAGGAAAACAGAAGCTGATTATCTATATAATTATCTATAAATATCTACAAATATCCACATCTTAAAAGCTTTTTGATACAATAAATGCTACACTTATGTTACAATTAGGTATAAGTTTGCCCTATTAATTCATTTGGATTAGTTTGGTGTACCTATAGTGAGATAGAGGAAATTACTATGGATCGGGAGACCTTAAGACAATTCGCCAGATACGAATTGGAAATGAATGAAGAGAATCGAAGAATGATAGATGAATTCACGGATAGTCCCTGTGATGAGGTAGTCTATCAGGTTACTTTGGATGATCTCATGGCCGTTATCGAAAAGATCGATGCATCTCAGGAGCCATATAACCAATTCTTCAGAGACTGGCAAGAACCAATAAGCAGAAAGACGATGTTTAAAGCTTTGGGAGTTTCTATTGCCTCCGGAGCATTGGTGAAAGGACAAAAGGTTTTTGGCCTTTTAAGATTTGAGGAAGATGTCTTTGCACATATAAGTATGGTTCTGCCCAAGCTCAATTCTAATGAGCTTCATGCAGAGGAGCAAAAGCCTGCGTGTCTGGTGGTTGATACCGAATATTTGAAATGCCTGAAAAGTCACTATGACGAAAATAAAACAAAACCTGTATCTGAATGGGAATATCCGGATAATATAAAGATGGAATTCATTCAGGAGATGAGTAATTATTTTGAAAGTCATCAAAATTGCCCGGAGGGAGAAATAGAACTCTTTAGAAGATTTGTTCAGGAAATGGCCGATAAAGGTGATTTGAAGGCTAAACGGGTTTTGGGTGCAAACTATTATGGCGGTTCCCAGGCCTTCCCTTGCGATTGGGATAAAGCAAGAGAAATCTACGAGTCGATTTTTGAAGAGACCGGAGACCCTTTCTGTGCCAATGATTTGGGTTATATATACTATTATGGCCGTTGCACCGATGGTGTTCCTGAGAGTGAAAAAGCCCTTCGTGCCTTTGCCTACGGCAGTGCTGCCGGTATAGAGGAATCTGCCTATAAGCTGGCGGATCTAATTAGAACAGGAAGAGGAATTAAGCAGAATTCCGACGTGGCATTTAATTTGATTCGAAACATGTATATGGATGCCAGAAGTGAGTTTGAGGCAGGCGCATATTCCAATAAACTGGCGGATTTGGCCCTTCGAATGGCTGACTTTGGAGATGAAGTAAATGAGGATGACGACATTGATGCCTATATGACGGCCGCCGATGTCTATGGATATTATTTGGAGGCGAAGCTTTCCATAGAGAAGCGTAAGCAGAAACTTAAATACTATGGTGATGAAGTTATACTGGAAAGAGCGGAGGCTGGAATAGAGGCGCTAAAGGGTTCCATTGATTTCATGGAGGATGAGACGGTTCTCCACAAGGAGCCAATTATGTTGGATCATTTTCTCAGGGATGCAAAGGTGCTTGGTATCACATTCAAGAAAACCGAGGATGATGGATTTAAGCTTTCTGTTCGTAAGGTGGCAAAAGAGGAACTGTCAGGTAAAACAGGAAAATTCCTGGTGACACTTCCGGAATACAACTACTGTAAATTATTAAATAAGATCTATATTTATCTGTTAAATGCTGAGGTAAATATTGAACCCGACTATGATAAGGAATATATAATAACAGATATTGAGAACGTATATGAGGACTATAGCTATAGGTTTATGTCAGGAGATGAACCGGTGGCAGAGTTCATTTGTGAGGAATGGGGATATAAAACCTTGGAGGAAAAGGATAACTTCAATATAGAGATTTAAAAAACAGATAAAAATACGGATATTGTTTGATTTAGAAAATGGAGGAGTAAAAATGTCAACACCACATATTCAAGCAGAACCAGGTCAAATTGCAGAAACAGTTATTATGCCGGGCGACCCTCTACGTGCTAAGATGATTGCAGAGACCTTCCTGGAAGGCCCTGTTCTTATAAATGAAGTCAGAGGAATGCTGGGTTATACAGGAACATACAATGGCAAAAAAGTCAGCGTTATGGGAAGTGGCATGGGTATGCCATCCATCGGAATATATTCCTATGAACTCTTTACACAGTTCGGAGTAGAAAATATCATTCGCGTTGGATCAGCCGGTGCCTACGCAGAAGATTTGGATTTAATGGATGTTGTTATTGCAGAAAGTGCATGGAGTGAATCAAGCTTTGCAAAGGCACAGAATGGTTGCGAAGATGACACCATGTATCCCAATGACGAACTCAATGCGAAACTTACAGCAGCAGCAGAAAAGCATGGAAAGGCCATGAAAAAGGTTATAGTTCATTCATCTGATGTATTCTACCATGAACCTGAATTGGACTATTTGTCTACAGTTGTTGGTGAAAAGGGTTGCAGCGTAGTGGAAATGGAAAGCTTTGCATTATTCCACAATGCAAAAGTAACCGGGAAAAAGGCTGCTTGCCTTTTAACTATTTCCGATTCTTTTGTAAGGCCGGGAATACTAACAGCTGAGGAAAGACAGAATTCCATGACCAATATGA
>CACXFN010000107.1 GCA_902766915.1 uncultured Eubacteriales bacterium | reverse complement strand
ATTCGCTCCATGTTAAACAGGTTTAATGATGTATATCTTTCTGAAATGCTGCCCGCTTTTAATCAAAAGAAGAATGAATTATCTGCATATGGTATTTACAGTATCCACGATATACTTTCTATTGCAGCAATAATAGAAAAGGAAACGTTATTTCCTGAGGACAAACCAATTGTATCCAGTGTTATTTATAATAGACTGGATGTTGGAATGAAGTTGCAGATGGATCCGACGGTTTTATATGCGTTAGGTGAAACTAAAGAGGATGTCTTATACTCGGATTTGGAAGTGGAATCCCCATATAATACCTATTATGTAGATGGAATACCTATTGGTCCAATATGTTCCCCGGGATTAGAATCCATAAAGGCGGCTTTAAATCCCGCAGATACAGATTATTACTATTTTGTTTTAAGCGATAAGGGTGATGGCTCAATCAGTTATTCTGAAAATGATTGGGAGTTCTACGAGGATAAAGAGGCATATTATGCATCGAGGGAGGATGATGACTAATTAATCAATCTAGTCGTTGTTATGGATAATAAGATAGAATTGCTTGCTCCTGCGGGAGATATTGAGAAACTAAAAATTGCTATAATATATGGTGCAGATGCTGTGTATTTTGGTGGAGAAGATTTCAGCCTTAGGGCAGGAGCCACAGGCTTTAGCTTTGATGATATGATTGAAGGCATTGCTTTTGCCCATGAAAGAAACAGGAAATGCTATCTCACACTTAATATATATGCACATAACGAAGATATAGAGCCATTATCAAATTATCTGCAATTACTGAAAAAACTACCGGATAAACCGGACGGTATACTTATTTCCGATCCGGGAATTATGATGATGGTTAAAGAATACTTACCGGAAGTTGATCTGCATCTATCAACACAGGCAAATATGACCAATTATGCAACGGCAGAGTTTTGGCGTCAGATGGGGATGAAAAGATTGGTTTTGGCCCGGGAACTTTCCTTAGAGGAAATAAAACAGATCTATATCAATCTTAATAAAGATGCTGACAGGGAGCCAATTGAATTGGAAGCATTTGTACATGGTGCAATGTGCATTTCATATTCAGGAAGATGTCTTCTAAGCAATGTAATGACCGGAAGAGATGCAAATCACGGAGCATGTGCTCATCCTTGCAGATATAGTTATAATTTGGTGGAAGAAAAGCGACCGGGTGAGTTTTATCCAATAGAAGAAGATTCCCGTGGTACCTATATTATGAACTCCAAGGATCTATGCATGATTGAACACATTCCTGATTTAATCGATGCGGGTATTTCTTCACTTAAAATAGAAGGACGGATGAAAACCATTTATTATGTTGCAACTGTTATAGGCGCATATAGAAAAGCCATCGATAGCTACTATAATAGTCCTTCAGAATGGACACTAAATCCTGACATTCTCAGTGAATTAATGAAGGCAAGTCACAGAGAGTTTACCACAGGATTTTATTATGGAAAAACAAATTGGGAATCTCAGAATTATAACACCTCAGCTTATTTAAAGGATTATAGCTTTGTTGGCATTGTAAAGGATATTGACCCAGAAGGCTTTGCCATAATTGAACAAAGAAATAAATTTCAAAAGGGAGAACTAATTGAATTCTTTGGACCTGATGGTAATTCCTTTGGAGAAACTATAGAAGAAATGTGGGATTATAACAGTGGAGAATCCATAAATTCTGCCCCACATGCACAGCAAATTTTAAAACTGAAACTTAATCATGAAGTAAAACCATATTACATGTTGAGAAGAAAGGAAAAATAAAATGTCTTCGGACCCTGGAACCATACCATTATCTATAAACTTTTTATTGATTATACTAATCGTAATACTAAATGGTTTAATTGTTCTATCAAATACTGCATTCAGTAGTGTAAATGCAAATCTGTTAATGCAACAAATCGACGATAGGAATGATACTCAATCAAAAATGATTAAAAGGATATTGGACAAGCCTTTTAGATTTAGATATACCAATCGTTTTTATAATTACGCCTTGATTGTAGGAGGAACGGTACTGGCAGTTCTTCTTCCATATAGTGATGTGCTAAGTGCATTGGTATTCCTGCTGATTATGCTTTCTCTAAGTGAACTGTTACCCAGAAAGCTTGGAATTCAGCACAGTGAAAGAATAGTTCAGAAATTCTCCGGTTTTCAAACTGCTATAATCATAATTGCTACTCCAATAATAGTGATAATAACATTTATTACTGATCTAATACTTAAGCTTTTCAGACAAAATACTCAGATAGAATACAACAGATACTCAGAAGATGAGGTTATGTCAATTTTGGAGGTTGGTCAGCAGAGTGGAGAAATAAAAGAAGAAGGCAAGAAAATGATTAACAGCATTTTCGAATTCGATGATGAATTGGCCTATGAAATAATGACCCCTAGAACCGATGTGTTTATGCTGGATATAAATGATGATCCAGCTGAATACGAAGATGAATTAATGAAGTTGAGATATTCCAGAATACCTGTATGTGAGGATGAGACAGATAATATTATTGGTATTCTTCATGTTAAGGACTATCTTATAAAGGCGAGAGAACAGGGTTTTGATAACGTGGACATTCGTGAGATTCTCAGGAAACCTTACTTTGTTCCGGAAACAAAAAACATAGATGCACTTTTCTTTGAACTACAAAAGGAACGCCAACATATTGCGATTTTGATTGATGAATATGGCGGATTCAGCGGAATAGTAACCATGGAGGATATTATCGAAGAAATCGTTGGAGAGATAGATGATGAATTCGATAAAGAAGAGTTTGCATTTAAGGAAATTGCAGATAATACATATGTGATAAACGGTAAAGCTTATCTGGATGATTTAAATGAAGAACTTGGCATTAACCTTGAGTCTGAAAACAGTGAAACTATTGCCGGTTTAATAATAGAATTGCTTGGAGAAATACCCGGAGATGGTGGCAAGGGAAGAGAAACGATTTATAAGAATTATAAATTCACAATTCTTTCTGTTCAGGAACGTCGTATTGAAAAAGTAAAATTGGAAATACTCCCCGAAGAAGAGGAATACACTAAGGAAGAAGAGTAAGTAATTCAAATGTCAAAGTCAATAACAAATACCACCCTTTGCGAAATAATTAAATACTCGGTAAGTCGTTTCCCCGGAATATATATGATGGATCATAATAATTCTGCCAAGACATTGGATATTTTGCAAAAGGATATAACGGTATCAGATGGTATAAGAATAACCGATAATGCAAAAAAGGAAATTGGCCAATCAATAGACATATACGTCATTGTTGAATATGGAACTCAGATTCCAAAGCTGGCATGGGAATTACAGAAAGAGATAGAGAAGGTAGTAAAAAAAGAAACAAGTGAAGAGCCTTACGAGATTAATATTCATATAGAAGGGGTAAATACGAGGAATAATAAAAATGAAAAGACAAAAAGCTAGGGAATATATGATGACTGTTTTGTTTCAAATGGATGCCTTGGATGAATTTGATATTGATGAAAGGGATAGATATTTAAAAAAGGCTATATTTGGACAAGATACTATTGAAAAACAATTGGGAAAACAACAGGATTATTGTGAATCTGTTTATTCTTTAGCTTGCAACAAGATTAAAGAAATAGATCAAACAATTGAACAATACAGTAGAAAATGGAAACTTAAACGAACGCCAAAGGTTGACTTGGCCATTATGCGATTGGCCGTTTTAGAAATGCTTTATCTGAAAGATATACCTGCTTCAGTTTCAATAAACGAAGCCGTAGAACTTGCAAAAAAATACTGTGATGAAAACTCACCATCATATATAAATGGTATTCTGGGATCCTTGGCTAGAAATATAAAGGAATAATGATGAATCTTGCTTTAGGAATAGACACCAGCAACTATAAAACATCGATAGCTCTTGTGGATAGGGATAATAATATTATCTATGATGACAGAGCTTTTTTACGTGTTTCAAATGGTGAGAAGGGTCTAAGACAACAAGAGGCATTATTTCAGCATATAAATAGACTCCCAAATATGATTAGGTCCATGTTTACTGAAATGGATCTAACTGATAAAGAAAGATATTCAATTGATGTAGTAGCTGTTAGCGATAGGCCTAGAAATGTAGATGGATCCTATATGCCATGCTTTAATGCTGGAGTTAGTATTGGAAAAACTCTAGCAACTACGTTAAATGTTCCCATCAAGTTTTATTCTCACCAGGATGGACATATTGCAGCCGGTAAAAGATTTACAGCATTAGAAAACAGCAATGAATTTATAGCTTTTCATTTCTCGGGAGGAACCACCGAGGCTTTAAAATGCGTGTCAATCAATCAAGATTACAAAGTGGAGGATGTTTCTCCTTATTCCATTGAAATAATAGGGGGAACCAAAGATATTTCATATGGACAATTGATTGATAGAATAGGTGTTGCTATGGGTTATCCTTTTCCGGCGGGAGAAGAAATAGATAATGGCGCCATTAGAATGTCAAGTGGAGGCGTGATATTTGATTCAAATCATCCAAATCATAATAATGATATGGGGCTTAATAATGATTTAGTTTACAAAGCATCTGAGGATTATAGCATTCCTTCTATTAAGGTTAATGACGCATATATAAATCTCTCTGGAATAGAAACCTCAGTGCTTAAACTCATTGAGAATAATGATTATTATAATAAAGATGCTATAGCCTATAAATTGATGATTGAAATATCTAAATCGATATTAGGCTTAACAAAACTTTTAAATGAGCAAACAGGCATTAATGATTTCCTATATGTGGGTGGTGTGTCATCAAGTTCCTTTATCAGATCATTCTTGGAAAAAGAGGGTAGGAAGAAGGGGCTGAATATTCATTTCGCATCTCCAGAGCTTGCTTCAGATAATGCTGTGGGGATTGCATTTCTGGGAGGTGATGCCACATGGCTTTAGCACCTTTTACAGTTTCTCAGGTTAATGATTTCATCTCAAAGATGTTTAAGACAGAACCACTATTAAGACCGGTTGTTGTTAAGGGTGAAGTATCGTATTTGAATTATCACAGTAATGGTAATATATATTTATCCATTTCTGATTCAAAGAGTAAACTTGACTGTGTGGTGTTTTCTAATAGAGTTGATGATGTTGCCAGAAACCTGTCCCCTGGAGATGAGATAATATGTGCAGGTAATATTGAAAGCTTTCCTGCACAAAGTAAATATTCTCTCTGGGTAAATGGAATCGAGTTGGCAGGAGAAGGTGAGCTTGCCCTTCAATTTGAAAAGCTTAAAAAGAAGTTGCATAAAGAAGGATTATTTGATAAGGAGCATAAAAAACCTCTACCTGCTTTTCCTAAGCACATTGGTGTAGTCACTTCTGCAACCGGAGCTGCGGTACAGGATATATTAAAAATACTAAAATCCAGAACACCATTAACGGATATAACAGTATTTCCTGTCTTGGTACAGGGACCAAATGCTCCCTATGATATGGTAAAAATGCTTAACCTTATAGATAAAGAATTTAACGATGATATCGATTTACTCATACTTGGGCGTGGAGGAGGATCAACAGAGGATTTATCTGTATTTAATGACGAAGGTTTAGCCAGAGCAATATATAATTGTTCCATTCCGATTATTTCAGCAGTTGGACATGAAATTGATACTACCATTGCTGATTTTGTTGCAGATCAAAGGGCAGAAACTCCGACAGCAGCAGCTCAAATGGCCGTTAAATCTGTTGATGAACTGAAAGACATAATTGATTATAGGATTAGTGAACTGAATAGGGAATTGGCAAACAGAATAATGCATAAAGACTTTCAGGCTAAGGCAAGTTATGAAATAATAAAAAACAGAATTAAGGAAAAGATAAAGGCCGGAGAGAATTTAACTGAAAACGCCATGTTAATACTTAGAGAAAACGATCCGCGTATTATTCTTAATAGAGGATATGCAATAGTATCAAATGATGAAGGAAAAAGAATTATGACATCTAAAGGTATTATTCCAGATGAAAACTATACTATTTCCTTCCAAGACGGTGATGCAAAAGTAAGAGGTGTGTAATGGCCAAAAAAAATGAATTTGAAAGCGCCCTAAAGGAACTACAGGAATATGCAGATAAAATCAAATCAAATGATATTAGCTTGGATGATGCTATCGATTGTTATGAAAAAGGTGCAAAGAGCTACGAAAAATGTATTAAGATACTTGAAAATGCAAAACAAAAAATATCCTTTTATAATATTGATAATGATGAATAAATGAGAGAATCATACGAAGAATACAAATCAATAATTGATGATTACCTAATTCATAATCTGCCTGGAGTTGATGAGAATAGTTCAATACTAAAAACCGCCATGGAGTATTCCTTGGAGGCTGGTGGGAAAAGACTGAGACCTGTATTATTATTGGCTTCAGCAGAATTTGCAGGATTGGACTCTCTTAAGGTGCTCCCATATGCTTTAGCCATCGAATACATACATACGTATTCGCTCATCCATGATGATCTACCGGCTATGGATAATGACGATCTGAGAAGAGGAAAACCAACAAACCATAAAGTGTTCGGAGAAGCAATGGCCATATTGGCAGGAGATGGTCTTCTAAACTCCGCCTTTGAAATCATGTCAAAGGATTTGATGATGCATTTTGACAATAAGGAAAAGCTGGTTTCAAGAATCAAAGCTATGCATGTAATTGCAAAGGCTTCAGGTGTCCAAGGAATGATCGCCGGGCAGGTTGCGGATATAGAGAATGAAAATAACAGAATATCTGAGGAAACACTAGAGTACATTCATCTAAATAAAACCGGAGCGCTAATAGTTTCCGCTGTAAAGGCAGGACTTTACTTGGCCAATGCAAATGATCAAATGATTTACGACATGAATAAATATGCCCAAAACCTTGGCCTGGCTTTTCAAATTGCTGATGACATATTGGATGTGAGGGGGAATGAAGAAGAATTAGGTAAGACAATTGGTAAGGATATGTCCTCGGGAAAGAATACTTATGTATCTATTTATGGTATTGAAGAGGCGGAGCATATGTTAAGGACTACAACTGAGCAGGCAGTGGATGCAATTTCACATTATTATGACAATGCACAGTTTTTTAGAGAATTAGTATTAGATTTGGAAAAAAGAACCCTTTGATTAATTAGTTGGGATAAGCAGTTATTAAAATGAAAAAGAATAAGACTAAAAATAATATAGCTAATAATTCTAATTCTAGAAAAAGGATAAGCCTTCTAGATATTAAATCTCCATCTGATATAAAGAATCTAAACAAAAAGGAATTAGACTATTTGGCAGTGGAAATAAGAGAATTCCTTATTGATAATGTTTCTAAAACAGGAGGACATTTAGCATCCAACTTAGGTGCTGTAGAAATCACTCTTGGTTTACATTATGTGTTTAATAGTCCAACGGATAAAATCATATGGGATGTAGGGCATCAAGCCTATGTTCATAAAATGCTAACAGGTAGACTTAATGCTTTTTCCGGTTTAAGAAAAACCGGTGGAATGAGTGGATTCCCAAAACGTGTAGAAAGTCCTCATGACATATATGATACCGGACACTCCAGCACGTCAATTCCTGCTGCGCTGGGTATGGCTACTGCCAGAGATTTATCCGGTGAAACCTATGATATTATTGCTGTGATTGGTGATGGATCAATGACGGGAGGACCTTCCTTTGAAGCACTTAATAATGCGGGGAATATTAATACAAAGATTATTATTCTATTAAATGATAATGGAATGTCTATATCCAAAAACATAGGAGGCATTTCTGAACACTTGGGTAAACTAAGAACATCCACAGGCTATCAACAAGCAAAGGTTAAGGTAAAAGGAAAACTAAACCAAGTACCGGTTCTTGGAAGTGGCCTAAAATCAGCTATTGGAAGTACTAAGGAGAATATTAAATATATGTTAATGCCGGAGGGCGTATTGTTTGAGGAATTCGGATTAACATATATCGGACCTATTGACGGGAATAATATAAATGATGTTATCACCGGTTTAAATCAGGCTAAGAAGGCTGATGGTCCGGTTCTTCTTCATATGATAACTGAAAAGGGAAAGGGCTATATCCCGGCAGAAAGGGATCCAAATGTGTTTCATGGTATTGGTCCCTTTGACAAGGAAACCGGCGCTGCTCTTTCCAGTGGAAAAACAACTTATTCGGAAGTGTTTGGAGAAGCACTTTTTGATGTTGCAAAGTATAATGACAGAGTTACAGCGATTACAGCCGCCATGTGTGATGCCACGGGGCTGGGGCCAATGCTGACTGAATTTCCAGAAAGAGTTTTTGATGTTGGTATTGCAGAAGCATATGGGGTTATTTTCGCCGCAGGACAGGCCATTTCCGGATACCATCCATTTGTTGCAATTTATTCATCCTTTTTACAGAGAGCATATGATGAGATTATGGAGGATGTTTGTCTTCAAAAACTCCCTGTTACCTTTGCTGTTGATAGGGCAGGTGTGGTTGGAGCAGATGGAGAAACACATCATGGAGTCTTTGATTTATCGTATCTTCTTCCTATGCCGGGACTTAGTATATTTACACCTTGTGACGCAAATGAATTAAGGCTAATGATTAAGAAATGTGCCTATATTGATGCACCAACTGCCATAAGATATCCCAGAGGTGCTGCGGAAATGGATTTATTATTAGACCAACCTATTGAGGATGATCAATCATATAACATCAGATTATTTGATGGAAAAGATTTGGATTTATATGCGGTAGGGACAATGCTAAGACACGCAATAGATGCAAGAGACTTGTTGAGCATAGAAGGAATAGATGCTGGAATTGTCTATATAGGTATGGTTAAAGATGGTTCAAACATGGAACCTGAACCGGAAACATATTTGCTTTATGATAAGCAATCCAACAAACCTATTTTTACAATTGAAGACAATGTAATAACAGGTGGATTTGGTGAGTATCTTGCTTCGGTATTGAATAATAATGGTTTTAATACCAATAATAGAATCTGCAATTTGGCCTGGCCGGATAAATTTATTGAACATGGAGACACAAAGGATCTGTTTAATATTTATAAAATGGATGCTGTTGGTATTTGCCAAAAGGTAATTGAATATATGGAGAAGCGAATTAATGAAAATGCGAATTGATTTGCTTTTGGTTTCAAAAGGATACTATACATCCAGGGAAAAGGCAAAACGTGCGGTGATGGCGGGGGAAGTTTTTGTCGACGGGCAGATTTTTGATAAACCGGGAATGTCAGTTGACGAGGATTCCGAAATATTGATTAAAGGTGACAATTGTCCTTATGTTAGTCGTGGGGGTCTAAAACTTGAAAAGGCTATTAAGGAATTCAACATTGACTTAACAAATCGTATCTGTATGGATATAGGTGCATCTACCGGTGGTTTTACTGATTGTATGCTACAGTATGGTGCAAGTAAAGTCTATGCCATTGATGTTGGGTATGGACAATTAGATTATAAATTAAGAACTGATGAAAGAGTAGTTAATATTGAAAAATGTAATTTTAGATATTTTGAGAATATAGGAAGTGATGGTGAAGCAATAATTTTGGAGCCAATTGATTTTGCTTCAATAGATGTTTCATTTATATCCCTAAAACATATTTTCCCTGTCTGTCAGAAATT
>CACXFN010000106.1 GCA_902766915.1 uncultured Eubacteriales bacterium | reverse complement strand
GTTCTGGTATCGATATTGGATGTGGCCTCGTCCAGAATCAGTATATGTGGATAGGAGAGGAAGGCGCGTCCAATTGTAACAAGCTGTCTTTGACCCTGGGAAAGGTTGTCGCCTGAGTCGGTTAGGAGTGTTCTGTAGCCCTGGGGGAGTGCTCTGGCTATTTGGTCGCAGCCTGAGGATCTGGCGGCGTTATATAGCTGTACTCTATTTGCATCCGGTTTGGCGTAGGTCAGGTTGTTTCCCAGTGTATCCGTAAAGAGAACTGTATCCTGAAGCACGATTCCAATTAAATCTCTAAGTTCCGGTAGAGGAATGTCCTTTATGTTTATTCCATCCAAGGTGATTTCACCACTGTCTATATCATAGAATCGCATGAGTAGATTAACGATTGTGGTCTTTCCGCTTCCTGTGGAGCCAACCAATGCTATCTTCTTTCCTGATTCAACCTTGAGATTAAAGTCTTTGATGACTTGCTTGCCGGGGACATAGGAGAAGTTTACGTTTTTGAATTCTATTACACCTTCAGTGGTGTATAGATGCTGACTTCCGTCTTTATTTTCTGCAGGTGCATCAAGTACATCAAATACTCTCTCTGCACCGGCAATTGCAGTCTGGATTTGACCATAAAGCTGGGACAGTTCATTGATTGGACGTGAGAACTGTTTGGAATAAACAATGAAAGCGCTAATTACACCCACGGTTATGTATCCCTTGATGGCGAAGTAGGCACCGAAGACGGCAACCACAACGAAGGAAATATTGTTAAGCATATTCATTACAGGACCCATTGAGCTGGAAACGATTTCTGCTATTATTCCTGTCTTAGTCAGGTTATCTGAGATTTCCGTGAAGTCCTGAACTACAGGTGCTTGTTGATTATATGCTGTTACAGTTTTAAAATTGGTTACTTTTTCTTCAACAATTCCGTTTATCTGTCCCAGGAGTTGCTGACGTTTTAAATAATATTTCCGTATTACTTTTGAAATAAACTGGGTGAAGATGACGGAAAAGACTATAACAGAGCAAGAAAGCAGGGTGAGCTGCCAACTATACCAAAGCATGACAGCCACAGTCCCGATTAAGGTCATGGATCCTGAAAAGAGGGAAGCCATTGACTGAGAAATGACGTTGGAGATATTTTCTGCGTCATTGGTCATGCGGCTCATTAAATCCCCATGGGAGTGGTTGTCTAAATATGATACGGGAAGTTCAATGATTTTACCAAATAGGTCTGACCTCATGTTCTTAACAATTCGGGTGCTTAGACGTGCACTGATTCTGCCTTCAAAGAAGGAGCATGCGCTGACAATCAAATAGATTATCACCATTGTCATCAGGATTTTTGGAACTCTACCAAATTCTCTCATGGTGATAGCGTCGATTGATTGACTTAAAAGGGCAGGGGCAACTATGTTCAGAACTACAGTCGTTCCAACTATAATAAAGAGGAAGATGACGGTTGCGCGTTCTTTAGAGAAATAGTCAATAAGCCTTCCTAAGGTTTTCTTTCTATCTTTAGCTTTCTCAATGGGAGCCCCCATGTTTCCGGGGCCTCTACCTCTTCCCATCATGGCCATAGGTGAAGGCTGCTGCTTGTTTGTTTGGGCGGTGGCTCCGCCGCCGCCGGAATCAGCTTTGTCTTCCGGATGGTGCAAAAACCTCATGCTGCTTAACCAGTTCATCATGCTGCCTCACCCCCTTCCTTAAGTTGGGAGTTTACTATGTCTTTATAGATTTCACAGCTGGAAATAAGTTCGTCGTGCTTTCCGTAACCTACGAGTTTCCCATCGTCAAGTACTGCGATTTTATCTGCGTATTTTAATGTGGATATTCGCTGAGCAATTACGACCTTAGTTATGTCAGAATAATCTTTGTCCAATGCAGCATAGAGTGCCGCTTCGGTTTTTAGATCGAGGGCGCTGGTGGAATCATCGAAGATCATGATGGGGGAGTGTTTTAGAAGCGCCCGAGCGATAGCTACGCGCTGCCGCTGCCCGCCGGAAAGGCTAGCGCCTTTCTCGGCGACGGCTGTGCCGTAGCCGTCCGGCTGCTCCTTTATAAAGGAGTCAGCCTGGGCGGCTCGGGCAGCGGCTTCG
>CACXFN010000105.1 GCA_902766915.1 uncultured Eubacteriales bacterium | reverse complement strand
GCCAACCATCATACGGCTTAATTCTTCCTTGGTGGTGTTTACAACATCTACAGTTCCTATATACTTACCACGACGAAGTACACTGACTCTATCTGCTACTTCCATGATTTCATTTAGCTTGTGGGAAATAAACAAAATAGATTTTCCCTCAGCAGCCAGGTTTTTCATGATGACCATAAGTTCATCAATTTCCTGAGGCGTAAGCACAGCAGTTGGCTCATCAAAGATCAAAATTTCATTATCCCTATAGAGCATCTTTAGAATTTCTGTTCTTTGCTGCATACCTACAGTAATGTCTTCAATCTTTGCATCCGGATCAACTAAAAGACCGTATTTTTCGGATAGGGCCATAACTTTCTTTCTGGCTTCATCCATCTGAAGCATTCCGCCTTTAGTGGTTTCAACTCCAAGAATAATATTTTCCAGAACACTGAAACACTGAACCAATTTAAAATGCTGATGAACCATTCCTATACCCAGGTCATTAGCATCGTTTGGGTCCTTAATGGTTACCTCTTTTCCGTCTTTTTTGATTACACCTTCTTCGGCCTGATATAGGCCAAAGAGAACAGACATTAGTGTAGATTTTCCGGCACCATTTTCACCAAGCAAGGCATGGATTTCTCCTTTTTTTAATTGCAAGGTGATATTGTCATTTGCGATAATGCCGGGGAAACGCTTGGTGATGTTCACCATTTCTCTGGCATAAGGGCTGTCCATAGGCTTTTTCCTCCGTAAATAATCCTTAAATAATGATGATAACTAGTGGATTAGATGATTGATATATAATTAACCATTTTTACAATTATAACAGAAATATAATATAAATAAAACAGAATAAAACCATTATTTAGATAATTTAAATAGGGGGTTAATAATAAAAAAGACGATTCTCTTAAAGAGAACCGTCTTAATTGTCTAAAATGACTTAGGGGCTTTAGCCCTTGATTGAACCCTGATCGTCTACAGTAACCTTGGTTACCTGTGGAAGTGCAGATGTATCATTGGATACTGTTCTGGAACCACTGAAGAGTTCTCCAACCAATGTGTTGTAGTCTGCTTCCTGGAATCCATCAGCCCACTGTGTGGATGCTGGGAGCTGTACATAGTTAAGTGCTGGATCTTCAGATACGAGACCAAGTGTCTGAATCTGTCCCTTATAGGAATCCCACTGACCTTCCTTGATTGCGCTAAGGAGGGTATTAACTGTAGGAGCAAGACCCTTCATAGCGGATGTAACTGTCATGCCATCGCCGTAGCCGCCGTCGATTGTTCCGGCCTGGTCAACGTCAACGCCGATAACCTTACCGTTTGTCTTAGCTGCTGCTTCAGCTGCAGATGTGAAGATTCCGCCGCCGCAAGCGAATACGCATTCTGTACCTGCGCTATACCATGTGTCCATAGCTGCTGTAATATCAGCATCGCCGAAGAACTGTCCGCCATAAACGTACTTAATTTCTACGCCGTCTACGCCAGCTTCGTTTGCAGCAGCATCAGCACCCTGAACGAATCCGTGGCCATAACGCTGTACTGCAGGAACTGCCATACCACCCAGGAATCCAAGCTTTGTGTATCCAAGCTTTACAGCTGCATAACCAGCCATATAGCCAGCAAGCTCTTCCTGATATACTGCACTGTATACGTTGTCAGCAGAGAATTCTCTTTCGCCATAAGCTGTGAGGTCGCCTTCACTTACGTCCAGAGCAACGAACTTTACATCCGGATAAAGAGGAGCAACTTCATAGATAGCGTTTGCAAATGCATAACCAGGCATTACGATTACGTTGAAACCATCTTCGATAGCTTCTTCGATAGAGGATACACGGTCAGCATCAGCATCTGTAGCAGGCTTCTTATATGTGAATTCAACACCGTTGGAATCACAATATGCCTTACATGCTTCATAAGTTGTCTGGTTGAAGGACTGGTCAGTGATATCACCATAGTCAGTAACCATAGCAACCTTCATATCACCAGCTTCAGTTGTTTCTGCAGGTTCTTCTGTTTCGGCTTCTTCAGCCTCGGCATCCTCTGTTGCTTCTTCTGCAGGAGCAGCTTCTTCAGCTTTCTTTCCGCAAGCAAATAGGGAGAATGCCATTAAGAAAATTAGTGTTAGAACAAAAAGTTTCTTTTTCATTTGATTAACTTCGCCTCCTTAATCATCAATAAAACTACTTCATAGATTTTAGAGCACTAATGTGAAAATTGCAAGTAGGTTTTTTGAAATATGATATCTTGATAGAATACTATATTTAGTATATAATTTGATAGTTATGGAATTATTGGAAAAAGCTATTGCTGAATATAAGATTTGGCTTGATAAAACTAAAGATGATGCTTTTATGCAAGGTGAATTATCCCAATTAGAGGGTTCCCCTGATGAATTATTGGAATGCTTCGCAGGTGACCTGGGTTTTGGTACGTCAGGAATTAGAGGCATCATCGGACCAGGCCCAAGAAGAATAAATAAATATGTAGTTGCCAGGGCAACCCAGGGACTTTCCGACTATATCAATTCAAGGGCTGCTAATGGCGAAAACCTGCGAAAGAGGGTAGTTATTGCCTGCGATAGCCGAAGATTTTCCACACAATTTGCCAAAGAAACCGCCGAGGTATTATCTGGAAACGGTATCAAAGCTTTATTGTTCTCTGAAATTTCTCCTGTGCCACTTCTTTCCTATAGCATCAAAGAATTGGATTGTGACTATGGAATCATGATTACTGCCAGCCATAATCCAAGTATTTTTAATGGATATAAGGTTTATAACAAGTATGGACATCAGGTTGTGGGAGATGAGCCAAGGGCTATCCTTGATTCTATAAAAAAACTGGATTTCTTTGATGACATTAAGAAAAGCACCGATAATATCGAGCTTTTAGAGGATGAAATCCCCGAGAGATTTATTTATGAAATAGATAGAATCACTTCACCTTTTATAAATAAGGATGAAGGAAAGGATATTAGAATTGTATATACTCCTCTTAACGGTGCCGGAAGGAAATATGTATATGAAGCTTTAAGAAATGCCGGTTTTACAAATGTTCTTTCTGTGCCAAGTCAGGATGGATTTGATGAAAACTTCACGACATGTAAAAAACCAAATCCTGAGAAGCTTTCTGCATACAATGAAGCTTTTAAAATACTTGATCAAATGAATGCAGACATTATCATCTCAACAGATCCCGATAGTGACAGAGTTGGTGTAGCCCTGGTTCATGATGAAACCAAAATCAATTTAACAGGTAATCAAATAGGGCTATTAATCTTAGAACACCTATGTAATTCCAAGCCTCCCAGACATGGTCAGATAGTCTATAGAAGCATTATTTCTACCCCTTTATTAGACAGAATGGCTGAAGCTAATGACTTAGATGTAAATTATACACAGACGGGATTTAAGTACATCGGTGAAGCTATTCAAAACCTGATTAATGAAGGCCGTGAATCCGACTATTATTTTGGATTTGAAGAGAGCCATGGATATCTGATTTCACCTTTTTTAAGGGACAAAGATGGGATTTCTTCTGCGGTCATTATTGCTGCCATTGCCGCCAAACAGAAAAAGAGGGGGCAGGACTTAATAGACCACTTAGAAGAAATATATGGCGATTACGGAACCCTTATAGACAGAACCAAGAGTTTCACCTTTGAAGGTTTATCCGGTCAAGAAACCATGAAGAATATCATGGATTATCTCAGAAATGAGGTTTCTGATAAAATTGGTGATTTATATATTGAAGATAGAATTGATTATTTAAATGATGATACCGGCCTGGATAAGGCTAATATAATCAAATTCGATATGGATGATGGCAGTACTATAATAGTCAGACCTTCGGGAACTGAGCCAAAAATCAAGGTTTATATGTTCCTTACGGATCCTACATCAAGTATAGATAAGTCAATAACATCCCTTATGGAGAGTTATAAATAGTGTTTAAAAAGGATATTTAATTATCATAATCTTACGGAGGACTGAAAATTGAAAGACAATGGACTCAATTCAATAAGAAAAGCTTTTAGAGATTTCTATGTTAGCAAGGATCATTATCCTGCTAAAAGTGCATCTCTTATTCCTCAGGATGATAAGTCTCTATTAATAATAAATTCAGGCATGGCGCCTCTGAAAAAATATTTTGCCGGGTTGGAAAAACCGCCGGCAAAACGTATGACAACATGTCAGAAATGCGTTAGAACCGGTGATATTGAGAATGTAGGTAAAACCAGTAGGCACGGAACATTCTTTGAAATGCTTGGTAATTTTTCCTTTGGTGACTATTTTAAAGAGGAATCACTGAATTGGGGATGGGAGTTTATAACTCAAGTGCTGGAGCTTCCTACAGATAAACTATGGGCTACTATTTATCAAGACGATGATCAGGCATATGAGATTTGGAAGAAAATCGGAATGCCTGAAGATAGAATAGTTAGACTGGGTAAAGACGATAATTTCTGGGAAATTGGTTTGGGTCCCTGTGGACCTTGTTCAGAAATATATTTTGATAGAGGTGAAGCATTTGGCTGCGGTGAGCCTGATTGCAAACCGGGCTGTGACTGTGATAGATACGTGGAATTTTGGAATCACGTATTCACTCAATTCTCCAAGGAAGAAGACGGAAGTTATTCAAATTTGGCACATCCAAACATTGATACCGGTATGGGTCTTGAGAGAATTGCTTGTATTATGCAGGGTGTGGATTCCATATTTGATATTGATACAATCAGATACATTCTGGATGGAGTTTTGGAATTATCCGGAGTCAAATATGAGGAAGAAGGAACTGAATCCACCGATGTTTCCGTAAGAATTATAACTGACCATCTGAGATCAATGGTATTTATGATTGCCGATGGTATCAATCCTTCAAATGAGGGAAGAGGATATGTCCTTAGACGTCTAATTAGAAGAGCTGCGCGTCATGGTAAAATCCTTGGAATCAAGGAAGGTTTCCTGGCAAATCTGGCCAATAGGGTTGTGGAGGTTTCCGGAGATGCATATCCGGAACTGGTTGAAAAAAAAGAGTTTATCGAAAAGATTATTGCTATTGAAGAAGATAAGTTTACCCAAACTCTGGATCAGGGAATTGAGATTATTTCCAATTATATGGAAGAGATGGAATCCCAAGGAACCAAGGTGCTTTCAGGGGATAAGGCATTTAAACTATATGATACCTATGGATTCCCATTGGAAGTAACCCAGGAAATACTTGAGGAAAATGGTTACGATTTAGATATGGAAGGATTCCATAAATCTATGGAAGAACAGAAAACCAAAGCCAGAGAGGGTCGTACAGTTACTGATGATGTTGCTTGGGATACATCTTTTGATTCAAGCCTTCCGGAAACCATATTTGCAGGATATGAGCATCTAGATGTATTTGGTAAGGTACTTGCTTTAAAGAGTAAAAGTGGAAGTTCCGAAATTATTCATCATGATGAAGAGGGAATAGTATACCTGGATACAACACCATTCTATGCTGAAAGTGGCGGACAAATTTACGATACAGGTTTTATGTATACCAATGATTCTGAAGCTATTGTAGAAGGAGTTACCAAATCTCATGGCCTTTTTGCCCATAAAGTTAGAGTAACCGTTGGTGAAATCAAAGTTGGAGACGATATTGAATCTAAAGTATATGGTATTAGACGTAATTTGGTTGCCAGAAACCATACTGCAACTCACTTGCTCCACGCTGCACTAAGAAATGTCCTTGGTAATCACGTTCATCAGGCAGGGTCTTCTGTAACGGAATCACTTCTTAGATTTGACTTTAATCATTTTTCTGCAATGAATGATGAAGAAATTAAAGCTGTACAAAGCATAGTAAATGAAAAGATTAATGAATTCATCCCTGTATCCGTTATAGAAACTTCTATGGATGAGGCCGAAAAAATGGGAGCCATGGCATTATTTGGTGAAAAATACGGTGATGAAGTTAGGGTAGTAAGTTGTGGAGAGTTTAGTACAGAATTATGCGGAGGCACCCATGTTAGGAATACAGGTGAAATAGGTGCTTTCAAAATTCTTTCTGAATCAGGAATATCTTCCGGGGTAAGAAGAATTGAAGCAATAACAGCTTCATCAATTCTGGAGCAGTCCATGGATGCAGATATGTTAATTGAGGAGACCAGTACGGCATTAAAATCCAAGAAGGAAATGTTGGTCAATAGAGCATCATCCCTGATGGAAGAATTAAAAGCCTTAAATAAGGAATTAGATGTCTATAAGAAGGCTGAAATGGGTAATGCAGCTCAGGATTTAGTTAAGAATGCTAAGGATATAAATGGTATTAAACTGATCACAAAGCGATTTGACAATACTACTGTTGATGAGCTTAGAGGAATATCTGATGATATAAAGGCAGATAATAATTCTGTGGCCATGGTATTTGCTGCGGTTAATGACGATAAGGTTGTATTCCTGGTTTCACTAACTGATGACTTGGTTGAAAAGGGGATGCATGCCGGTAATATAGTCAAGGAAGTTGCAAAGGCCGCAGGTGGTGGCGGTGGAGGAAAAGCCAATATGGCGCAGGCTGGAGCCAAGGATATTTCCAAAATTGATGATGCTTTTCTGGTTGCGGAATCCATTATCAAGTAGTATAATATCAGGTGTTAAGATAATGTGATTGGAGGGAACAAATGGAGAGAAAAACGATTATGTTCGACACAACCAAGGTTCAGCAAAAGACTACGAGAGAAGTGCTTGAATCGGTTTATGCGGCATTGGAAGAAAGAGGGTATAACGGCATCGATCAAATGGTTGGATATATTCTTTCCGGCGATCCATCATATATTACAAGTTACAATAACGCACGTATGATGATAAGCAGAATCGATAGAGACGATCTTGTGGAGGAGATACTGAAGGACTACCTTCAGAAATAGAGTACCTTAAAACGGCGGGATTACCCCGCCGTTTTCTATTATTGCAGTTCTTATTATATAATTATCAGCGATATTTTTATTATTATGAAAAGAAAAATCGGATTGGATGTAGGTGATAAAACCATTGGTATTGCAGTTAGCGATGCCCTCGGGATTACCGCCCAGGGTATTATGACCTATGAGAGAATAGGAATCAAAAAAGATACTGATAAAATATTGGAATTAGTAAAAGAATACGATTGTGATACAGTTGTAATAGGTCTTCCAATTAATCTGAATGGCACTGACAGTATTCAAACAGAAAAAGTTAGAGAATTTAGACAGAAGCTTGAAAACAAGTTTAGAAGTACTGGAGGGGGTCTCCAGAATGTTGTTTTTGAATGGGAGGATGAAAGGTTTACAACCTTGATAGCTGAAGGGGTTTTAATTGCAGCTGATGTTTCCAGAGAAAAAAGAAAAGAAGTTATTGATAAACAGGCAGCCATTATTATTTTACAAGGATATCTAGATAAACATAAAGGAGAAACTGATGAAAAAAGTAGCTGTAATCATGGGATCTGATAGTGATTTGGAAGTAGTTGAAAAAGCCATTAAGGTTTTAGATGAACTGAAAATTCCCAAAGAGGTACATGTATATTCTGCACATAGAACACCGGAAGAGGCCGCAGAATTTGCCCTAACTGCCAGAGAAAATGGATTCGGTGTTATTATTGCCGCAGCCGGGATGGCAGCTCATTTGGCAGGTTCAATTGCAGCCAATACTACTCTACCGGTAATCGGAATTCCAATTGATGCAGGTCCTTTTGATGGAATTGATGCTTTGGTTTCTACAGTGCAGATGCCTACAGGAATTCCTGTGGCAACGGTTGCAATCGATGGTGCCGCCAATGCTGCACTACTCGCTGCTGAAATCCTGGCTGTAAGCAGTAAAAGCCTTGCTGAAAAGCTTGCAGAAAGACGTTTATCAGATTCTAAAAAAGTGCTGGAAAAGAACAAAAAGATTGAAGAAAAGTATAATAAATAAAGGAGTTTATCAAAATGAGCAATCTGCATGAAGAGTGTGGACTATTCGGTATTTTTTCAAATGAAACCATAGATGCGGCACATACTACATATTACGGACTTTTTGCATTACAACATCGTGGTCAGGAAAACTGCGGAATCGTTGTTAACGATGATGGTATATTCACTAGTCGAAAGGACGTAGGCTTGGTGGAAGATGTTTTCGATGCAAGAAGTTTAGAAGAATTAGGAAAAGGCAATATGGCAGTTGGACATGTTCGCTATGGAACCACCGGAACCAGTACCAGAGCCAATTCTCAGCCCATGGTGGTAAATCATCACAAGGGTCGTATGGCTGTTGCTCATAACGGAAATTTGGTAAATGCCTTCGAACTTAGACAGTCCTTGGAATTAGAAGGATCCATATTTCACACAACAAATGATACTGAAGTAATTGCATATATAATCACCAAAGAACGAATTGGAAGTGAATCCATTGAGGAAGCTGTTGAAAAATCAATGGACAAATTAGATGGAGCATATTCCTTAATAATAATGTCACCAAGCAAGATGATTGCTGTACGTGATATCTATGGATTTAGACCTCTTCTTTACGGCCAGCGTGACGACGGTGCTTATATTATAGCATCCGAAACCTGTGCCCTTGATGCAGTAAATGCCAAGTATATTAGGGATTTGGAACCGGGAGAGATAGTGGTCTTTTCAAAGGATGGAGTAAAAACAATTAATTCTCATTTAAATAGAGCTCCTCATAAAATATGCATTTTTGAATATCTCTACTTTGCTCGTCCCGACTCCGAAATTGAAGGCGTAAGTGTACATGAGGCCAGAATGAGGGCAGGGGCTTGCCTTGCCATGGAACATCCTGTACATGCCGACGTTGTAATAGGTGTTCCTGATTCCGGAATAAGCGCTGCCATAGGCTATGCCCAGCAATCCGGCATCCCATATGGAATAGGATTCATTAAAAATAAATACATCGGAAGAACCTTTATTGCCCCGGGACAATCCAACCGAGAAGATAAGGTTATGATTAAACTTAATGTCCTAAAGGAAACGGTTAATGGTAAGAGGGTTGTGCTTGTTGATGATTCAATCGTAAGGGGAACCACAATTGCACGAATAATTAAGCTGGTTAGAGATGCCGGTGCAAAGGAAATCCATGTCATGAGTTCTGCTCCACCCTTTATGAATCCCTGTTATTATGGTACTGACATTGATTCAAGGGAAAAACTTATTGCATGTAAAATGTCCACAGATGAAATAGCAAGTCATGTAGGTGCGGATAGCGTGGGATACTTGGATATCAATCATTTGCATATGCTTCTTGGAACCAAGCTGGATGAAGGATACTGTCATGCTTGCTTCAGCGGCGAATATCCCACCCAGGAACCAATAACTACTGCCTTGGATAAATACGATCACAAAATTAGTGAGAAGAAATAAGCGATTAATCAAGAAAGGTTATAAAATATGTCAAAGAGTTTTAGCGAAAGCTATAAGGAGGCCGGTGTTGATATCACTGCCGGTTATAAATCAGTTGAATTGATGAAGGAATTCGTTGGCAGAACACTTACTAATGGCGCTTCGATTAATGGTGATATTGGTGGGTTTGGCGGTTTATTTGAATTAGATATAAAGGATACCCCAAATCCAGTTTTAGTCAGCGGTACCGATGGGGTAGGGACTAAACTTAAGCTTGCTTTTTTAATGGATAGGCATGATACGGTTGGTATTGACTGTGTAGCCATGTGCGTCAACGATATCCTTTGTGTCGGTGCAAAACCTCTATATTTTTTAGATTATATAGCATGCGGAAAGAATTTTCCTGAAAAGATTGCTGAAATTGTTAAAGGTGTTTCAGAAGGATGCATTCAGTCTGATTCCGCATTAATCGGTGGGGAAACCGCCGAGATGCCGGGTTTCTATCCTGAGGATGAATATGATTTGGCAGGATTCGCTGTAGGTGTTGTAGATAAGAATCGAATCCTTGATAAATCAAAGGTGCGAGAAGGGGATGTGTTAATTGCCCTTCCTTCTTCCGGTGTCCATTCCAATGGTTTTTCCCTGGTTAGAAAAATATTTGATGTAGAAAATTCCGATATAAGCTCTCCTATAGGTACTAAATCTGGAGAATTTATAAAAGAAGCATTGGAGAATAACAAGGGTGGAAATGACATTATGGAAATAATGGACTTTGCCAATAAATCCTTGGGAGAGGTTTTACTTACACCGACTAAAATCTACGTCAAACCTATGCTTGCTCTCTTTGATAGAGTTAATGTTAAATCCGTTGCGCATATTACAGGTGGCGGATTCTACGAAAATATACCAAGGTCTCTCCCTGATGGATTCGGGGTTGAGATAGAAAAAAAGAATATTAAAATTCTTCCCATTTTCAATTTAATATCCAGGGAAGGAGATATACCTGAAAGGGATATGTTTAATACCTTTAATATGGGCGTTGGAATGACTGTAATAGTTTCACCAGAAGATGCGGAGGAAGCGATTAATATATTACAGGAAAAGGACGAAAAAGCATACATTTTAGGTAGGGTTGTTAAGGGAGAAAAAGAAGTAAATATATATGCTAAATAATAAAAAAGCAAGAATTGCAGTATTGGTTTCCGGTGGAGGGACAAATCTACAGGCCCTTATTAACGCAGAAAAATCCGGCGAAATAAGTAGTGGTGAGATAGTATTGGTGGCAATAACCAATTCTAATGCCTATGCATTAGAGCGAGCTAAAAATGCAGCTATCGATACTTTTGTTTATAAGGAAGAACATGAACTCATCAAAGAATTAAAGGATAGAGAGATAGACTTAATAGTACTAGCAGGTTTTTTAAGAATTCTTAGCCCTTCCTTTATTTCGGAATTTCCCGATAGAATTATTAACATACATCCTGCACTTCTTCCTTCTTTCGGTGGAAAAGGATGTTATGGGATTCATGTGCATGAAAAGGCATTGGAATACGGTGTCAAAGTAAGTGGCGCAACGGTGCACTTTGTTAATGAAGTGCCAGATGGCGGAAAAATAATAGCTCAAAAAGCTGTCTATGTTGAACCGGGTGATACTCCGGAGACACTGCAAAAAAGAATCATGGAAGAAGCCGAGTGGATAATACTTCCCATGGCTGTGGAATTAATAAGTCAAATAATCGCAGAGTCAAAACAGGATTAATTTAAAGACAAAAAAATTATCGTTATAAATTGTTTATATAAATTGTTTATATAAATAGAAGAGGAGCGCTATAGATGAACAATGGAATAAAAGTTGGATTAATAATAATTGGTATATCTCTCCTTGGGTTTGCATTCTTTACTATTTCCGGGCGGGAAATGCCATCTTTCTTTACTCGTTTCTTTATTATGGGAGTTGTAATAACAGCATTGGGAGTATACGCAATCTACGCAGATAAAAAGGATAAAAATGATGAGCGTAGACTTCGAAAATAAACCTGAAGGTTTTAATTTGAAAGGACAATAACATGGATGTCTATGAAGTAAAAGAGTTTAATGAACTTGTTGAAGGTAATTCTTATCCCGGTAGGGGAATAATAATCGGAATTAGTCCCGATGCCACAAAACTGGTTTCCGCTTATTTCATTATGGGACGTTCTGAAAACAGCAGAAATAGAACCTTTGTAAAGGATGGGGATGATCTTATGATTGTTCCCTTTGATGAAAGTAAGGTTGAAGATCCCAGCCTTATTATTTATTATCCATTACGCTTATATAAAGATTATTTAATCGTTACAAATGGTGATCAAACTGACACAATAAGAGATTATCTGGATAGGCAGGAGACCTTTGCCGATGCTCTTAGAAGCAGAAAGTTTGAACCGGACGGACCTAATTGGACGCCAAGAATTAGCGGAATTGCCTGGATATCACATTCAGGGATTCCATATTATAAAATGAGTATACTAAAAGCTGGGGATCCGGATGGTATTATTTGTAGTAGGTTTTTCTATGAATATGAAGGTGCACCGGGCTTGGGTCATTTCATTCATACCTATGTGAAGGATGGTAATCCCATACCTACATTCCAAGGGGAACCGAAACGTGTTGATATTCCAAATGATATAAACACATTTACCGAAACAATATGGGAATCATTGGACGAAGACAATAAGATTTCATTATATGTAAGGTATACGGATATAGAAACAGGTAAATATGAAGATACAATAATTAATAAGTATATATAAGCTATAGATCATACTCGTAACCATACTTGAGCCCGTACTCGCAACTATACTTGTAAAAGGAAGTAATGTAAAAGGAAATACCAATGAAAGAATTCGAATTAAAATATGGATGCAATCCTAATCAAAAGCCGGCACTAATCTATATGGAAGATGGCACAGATCTTCCCATAGAAATTCTTAATGGTAGACCGGGATATATAAATTTCCTGGATGCCTTCAATAGTTGGCAATTGGTAAAGGAAGTCAAAGAAGCCACCGGCTTACCTGCGGCCACATCTTTTAAACATGTTAGCCCCACATCTGCCGCAGTATCGATTCCCATGGATGAGATACTTAAAAAAGCTACTTTTGTGGATGATATAGAAGGTCTGGATGATTCCCCAATGGCCATTGCCTACGCTCGTGCAAGGGGAACGGACAGAATGTCCAGCTTTGGTGATTGGGTTGCTCTATCTGATACATGCGATGAAGTAACCGCCAAAATCCTAAAGAGGGAAGTGTCCGATGGTATCATCGCCCCTGATTATACTCCGGAAGCTTTGGAAATACTTTCATCTAAGAAAAAGGGTGGTTACAATATTGTAAAAATAGACTCCCAGTATATCCCTGATTCTAAAGAGAAAAAACAGGTATTTGGCATAACCTTTGAGCAAGGAAGAAATGATTATAAAGTTAATGAAAGCGTACTTTCAAATATTGTAACTAAAAATAAGAATCTTCCTGAGTCTGCAAAAAGAGATTTGTTGATAGCATTAATCACCTTAAAATACACCCAGTCAAATTCTGTTTGTTTTGCTGTAGATGGACAGGCCATTGGTGTTGGTGCCGGACAGCAATCAAGAATACACTGCACCAGACTTGCTGGAAGCAAAGCGGATTTATGGAACCTAAGGCAGTCGGATAGAGTTATAGAGCTTCCATTTAGAGATGATGTTGGCCGTCCGGATAGGGATAATGCCATAGATATTTTCCTAGGGGATGACCCTTCAGAAGTTTTAGCAGATGGGGCATGGGAAAGACTGTTTACAGAAAAACCAAAAGAATTTACCAGAGAAGAAAAACGAGCAT
>CACXFN010000104.1 GCA_902766915.1 uncultured Eubacteriales bacterium | reverse complement strand
GGGATTTCTTTCTTTAAATAGTCACGTGTGACTGAATCAAGAATATTCATTTTGGTTTCCTCCTTCCCTCCAAGGTGTTCATGCTATATCCATTCCGTGATAATTAATAACAGAGGACCACCCGTACTGACCGAAATATATTACCATATCAGAACAATCAATGCAAGGTTTTTTTATTCGTCAATGCTCAATCTAATTGTTGAGAAAAGGCCTAATAGGGCAACCTGTAAGAACAGCAAGCTCATCAGAAAACTCTCCTTATCGCCTGTTTCCGGTATATTTCTATTCTTCGGCACATTTTCTCTGGGCGGTGTATTGGGTATTTCAGGTTTCTCAGGGGTTTTAATAGCTATGCTTTGTTCCGCCGAATTAATATCTTTATGTGAAAACACTGGTATTCCCTTATATTTAACATCCTCAAACACAACTATTTTACCATCTGACAATTGTGAGGAATCAAAAACGAATTCAAGTTCAATCTTTCCATCTTTCTCTTTTGGAGTAAACTTAATACTATTAATTACCTCCTTTCCATTTGCAATTAGCGGCTTATTTGTATTCTTATCCATCAATATTCCGGATAAATAATATTCCTTTCCGGGCAAAAGATTCTCATAGTAAACTGTATCTATAATCGTAGTTTTCTTACCTATTTCCATTTCTTTAGTATTTGTTTTGGCATCTCTTGCTTCCGTTTTTCCATCGGGATACTGAACTGATTGATCATCATCATTAATATCATGATGTGCGGTTACAATCACCTCATTATGGATAAGATCTTCGAATGCTACAACCGTGGTTCCCTTTAGGTTAGTGCCATTAAACACAAACTTTATATCAATTGTTCCACTTTTTTTCCCCTTCTCTACGGTGAAAGGTTGTGATTCTGACCTAACTTTTTTACCATCTCCGTCGATATAGGATTCACCGGTTTTTTTATCCATTAGAAGGCCTTCCACCTTATACAGTATTCCTGGTATAAGGTTTTCGTAATAAACGGTATCAATTATTATGGTCTCTTCTCTTGGTCGTCCTATCCGATCATCAGTCTCCGCGTCAATTGCCTTTGTTTTAATCTTAGGTGTATAGACAGACTGCGCTTCATCCTCTATATCCGCATGATAACTTACTACCACATCATTATGAATTAATTGTTCAAACACAACCGTGGTCTTGGACTCTCTTTTACTTCCATCTAATTTAAACTCCATATTCACAGTCATATTATTTTTATCAGCCAGGAATTCCTCTGTTTTAGCTTCTATAGGTTTCCCATTTATATCTAACACAGGTTCACCACTTTCCTTATCCATTAAAATACCTGAAACCTTATAAGTTTTACCAACTGTGAGATTGACGAGTTCAACAGTATCAATTATTGTAGATACTTCATCACTATCACCTACATGATTACCTGATTTCTTTGATAATGCAGTCGTTCTTACTTCGGGATAGTCTATTCTTTGGTCATCATCATTTATATCACTATGTGAAATAACCCTAATACCATTACTATACAAATCCTCAAATACAACAATTGATTCACCTCTAAGGACCTGGCTATTCACATGATAAACCAGATTTACGAAACCGTCTTCCTCCTCAGGAATAAAGGTTATGGAAGCAGTATAAGGCTCTCCATTTTCATCAAGAACCAATTCTCCCTTTTCGTGCCTCTCAGACTCATCCTTATAATGGAGATTACCCTCGACTTTATAAGTTTCTCCGATTATGAGATTCTTGTAGCTTACCTTATCAACAATTATCTCCTTATCTCCAACTGTTCCGACCTCGTCTCCGGTTTTTGAATCAGTTGCATTTGTATGTATATCAGGATAATCAACCCTTTGTCCTTCGTCATTTAAGTCTTCATGTCTTGCCACCTCAGTTTCTTTAACCGTTGAACCTGATTCACCCATAGCTTCTATAACATGTATTAATTTCTCAAAGACCACCAGGCTATCCCCGGCAAGATTTGTTGAATCGAAGGTAAACCGGAGTTCCTTCGTCATATTCTTTTCTTCTGCAACAAACAATTCTGTTTCACGAACTAGGGGTTCTCCATCAACCAAAAATGCCTTCCCATCCTTTGTCATGAGGGTTCCACACACCCTATATTTATCACCAACCGTTAAATTGCTTAAACTAACACTATCTATTATATTTACATTATCTCCTACTATACCTGTATGACCCATGGTTTCTGAATCAAATGCTGTAGTTCTTACCTTAGGAAAGTTGACAGTTTGCGACTCATCCTCAATGTCATGATGCAAAGCCACAAGAATATCATTGTGATAAAGATTTTCAAATACAACCCCTGAAACTCCTTCCAGTAAAGCTGCATCTACTTCAAATTCAAGGACCACTTTTGTAATCGATTCAGTTGCCTTAATAGAAACTCCTTCATGAGACTTAATGACATGGCCCTTTGCAAATCTATTACCATTAGCATCCACACCATCAGACTGATATCTCAGTTCTCCTTTAACTACATATGTTTCCCCGGGAATTGTATTTTCTATAATTACTTCATCTTTAATAACTGTTTTCCCCACAACCGCAGTGTGGCTTTCTGTATTATTGTCTATTGCCTTAGTTCGAACCCTTGGATAATGGACACTTTGATCCTCATCCATTAAAGAATCATGCCTAATTATCTCGATGTCCCTGTCATAGTCAAATAGTCTCTCAGTTACAACAAGAGTTCTTCCCTCATACATTCTTCCATTAATTTTAAAGGCGGGCATCTCCACCTCTCCATCCTTTGGACCAATAAGACCATATGACTTTTCTTCCATGCCATCAATTTCCCAAGATACTCTAAGCACTTTTTCCACAACGGCATCCTTTCCATCTATGTCCTTTATTAACTCACCGCTTTCAGCATCTCTTAGTTCACCAACAAATAGATAAACTTTTTTATCCCCTAAATTTTCATATTTAACTTTATCGACTATTTCCGACACCTTATCTACTGCTCCAATGTGATCTTTTGTTTTTATATCTGCAGCATTTGTCTTCATCCATGGGACATATATTTTCTGGGATTCAACATCCAGATTTGAATTATGCTTTGTTAATTCTATGTATTCTCCATTTATTTCAGAGTAAAGGGTATCTACTGCATTAATAGTTCCTCCCTCTAATCCTAAAGTGTTAATCTCCACAGTATTGTAAATATAACCTTTAGCCGTTCTATTTGAATCAGACTTGACTGGTCTCCATATATCACTCATGCTTTCTCCCATCTTGCTTACCTTTCCATCTCTATCCTCATAGAATATTTCTGTCAACAGCTTATAGTTTTGATCTGTCTTAAGATGGTCATAAGTGAACTTATCTGTTACGGCTATGCTTTCTCCTATAGTAGCAATCTTTGATTTGGATTCATCATCAATTAAATCAGACTGTGGATGAATAATAAGATTTACGAACACATTGCTTAAGTCTCTAACATCTCCATGTTTGAAATAACCCATGATTTCAGTAATCATATTGTTATCTTCGTCAGCATAAAGCCAGGTTTTTAGCAAATCCATCCCCTTATTTTTCTCTACCTGGAGTTCTTCTATTTTGTACTGTGAATAAATCAAGCTGCCGGGATTGTCCTTATTATAGTTTTCATCGCCAAACCAGATATTAACTTCCGGATCCAGTTTACTCTCGTCAGTGAACTTACCACCCTTTACATATTTATCAAGGCTATTTACCTTATCTCCCGTCTTATCTCTTTCCTTAGTGTTTACTCTGCCATCTTCATCTGAAACTATTACATGCTGCTCAATAATGTCTCCGTCCTTATTAACTCTTGAAACCAGAAATGGAATAAATGGCATTATTTCTCCATCTATATCAGTTTTAAAGAATTCCATATCCAGTCTTGCTATCTCATCCGGAACTTCTGCAGGATTGGTATCGCTAATTCCAAGGGCGGAAAACCATCCGGTGGTGGCAGGTTTACCTTTTTCAATCTTCATTGCATCTGTTGTTGTATCAGCGATGACTTTATATTCTCTTATCTGAAAATCCACTCTCCATTCTTCATTTAAAATATATCCTATAGGTGCATTTGTTTCCTTTATGTAGTATGTCCCATATGGAAGTAAATCATTTTCACTTTCAATAAATCCATTTTTATCCGAATAAAGGGCTTTAATTGCTTCGTCTCTGGAATACTCCACTCCATTAATCTTTACCTGCTTCTCGTTATTTGAATAAATGGTAAACTCGGCATTTTCAAGAGTCCCCCAACCTTGAGGATTGTTATTATCTGATTCTCTATCGATCTTTCCTGCCTTAATCCCTCCTTTTATAGGGAAATTCTTAAACACTAGATTTTCCCCTTCGTGGGATTTATCCTTGGCCTTAAATACTATTTCACCATCCTCTCTTATTTCAAAAGTTCTGGGTTTATCATCAGTCAACATATAGCTTTCATTAGTTTCAACCTCTTTGATTTCATAAGTTCCATAGGGAAGATGTCTATCTGGCGTTTTAGCATTTCCTTCCTTATCGCAAACAAGCACCGTGTTGGAAATCACTTCACCCGGAGCGTACCAGGTTCCATCAACCTTTACCGGATATTTGCATCTGTTCGTCAGTTCAAATTTTATTCCTTCGAATCCTGCTTCACCCTGATATTCCTGTCTATCTAATTCAGCATCCCATTTCTCAATCCTTACAGCTCCTCTTGAAACATTATCTTTGAAGACTAAGTCCTGACCCTTCTTATCCTTTACTACCATCTTACCCTCTTCCCTGATTTCAAATGATCTGAGGGCACCATCAGTTAAAAGGTATGCGTCATTAGATGTAACCTCCTGAATAGTGTAGGTTCCATATGGCAGGGTGTCCTCTTTTGTTTCAGCATTTCCTGCAGCATCAGTTGTAAGTACATAAACCACATCACCCTTCTTATATTCAACATTATCTACGATTACAGACTGAGGACTTGCATTTACAATTTCAAACTGGATTCCGGAAAAATCCCCATCTCCTTGAGGGGCCTTTTTATTCGATTCCAAATCCCATTTTTCTATTCTTACTCCTCCTCTAAAAACCAAATTGCTAAAGATCATTTTATTCCCTTCAATTGTATCTATTACCAATTGGCCTTCTTCTCTTACCGTAAAAGTTCTCGGAACTCCATCTGTTAATCTATACTTATTATTGGTTTTAACCTCTTTTATTTCATATGTCCCATAAGGAAGCAGATTCTGATCAGTACCAGCATTTCCGAACTTATCTGTTGCAATTGTTTTTACAACCTTTCCGGGCTGATATTCCACCCCATCTACTAAAACTGCATACTTGCTCTTATTGGTTATTTCAAATTCAATTCCTGCCAGGTCAGCATCACCCTGAGACTCTTTTTTATTCTTTTCCCTGTCATGCTTTTCAATACTTATTCCTCCTCTAACAATTCTATTCTTAAACAATAGTTCATTGCCATTTATATCATTTGAAACCTCTGTATTATCCTGCCTGATTTCAAAGGTTTTTGCATTGCCATCAGTTAATAGATATCCTGCATTAGACTTCACCTCTTTAATGTCATAGGTTCCATAGGGAAGAATACTTCCCGTAGTTTTAGCTACTCCCTTTTCATCTGTGGTGATGGTTTTAACCACTTGGTTTGGCTCATATTCCTTTCCTTCAACATAAACGGACTGGGCACTTTTATTTATTATTTCGAAGGATATTCCTCCCAAATCTCCATCTCCCTGAGGTGATTTGGCATCAAGCTCTTTATCCCATTTTTCTATTTTTACATCACCTGAATAAACTTCATTTTTAAATACAAGATTCTCTCCAAGCCTATCCTTTGTAACACACTTACCATCCTCTTCAATTTCAAATGAATAAACACTGCCATCAACCAAACGATACATGTTGTTTGAATCAGATTCTCTAATTTCATATGATCCAAATGGTAGTGTATCATTTCCTGTGGCGGCTTCTCCTGATTCATTTGTTACAATCATTTTAACAATTTCTCCAGGCTGATATTCCTTACCATCCACCAATACAGCATTTTTACTCTTGTTAATTATTTCAAATTGAATACCTGAAAGACTCGCATCACCTTGACTCTCTTTGCGATTAAGTGCGCTATCCCACTTTTCTATCCTGACACCACCACGTATTACTTTATCCATGGGAGAAACATCCAGATTATCAATTACCTTTGTTGATGTTGATAATAGTTTATCCCCATGTACGGTTCCATCTCCTCCCTGGATAAATGTAACCAAATATTCCGAGTCATCAACAAGATATCCAATTGGTGAAGCAGTTTCTTTAATAGTAATTGAACCGGCAGGAATAGCAGGTTCTCCGTTAATATCACTATAGAGATCATCTCCGGAAACAAAATAACTATTATCTCCAAAGACTATTTTTCCTTCATCATCTGTCTTGAAAACCCAGGTTCTCAGGGGTGTTCCACTTCCATTGTAATTATCAAAGTATTTTACAGTAAATTCCGCATTTGAAAGAGATGCGTTTCCTTCAGGATGGTTTTTATTAGTATCACTATCTTTTTTTAGAAGAAGCATACTCACCTGACTTCCTTCTGCTATTTCCCCATATTCATCAATGAACTCAATTGTCTGGATTGTATCTGCTGTAACCGTAATTTTCTTTGCCTTAGGATTCCAATTAAAGGATGTGCCAATCACAGTAAGCTTATCCTCCTGTATCCAAAAATCCCCCAATGGCAAGGTTAAACTATTTGATGAACCTGTTGAATTAGAAGTATTGTAGGAGTCTATTGTTAACTCGCCCACCTTATCTGATAAAACAGGATCTTTTTCTGTTCCTTCATTTGTGGCATATACGTTATACTTTATTCCCATCATATTGTAGCAGGAATTATTATTGCTGATTTCAGGGTTTACAGATCCTTTTATCAGGTTTATTTCTCCAGTTTCTGGCTCCTCTATAGACGTTATTCTTTCAAAGTCTCCTGCCCCTACATAAATCTCATAAACTTCCGGATCCAGTTTATATCCCTTTCCGGGCGTTGTTTCTTTAACATAATATGTGCCTGCTTCTACTTCTAAAGTATCCGTATATTGATATCCATCATAGCTGGTCGAACCCACAGTTAAATAGCCCTCAATTCCTGTCAAACCGGCGTTATTATAAACAGTATAAACAGCTCCCGTTAAATCATAATAGGAGGAGAATTTTCCTATAATTTCAGCGTATTCGCTGGAATAGCCCTTTCTTAGATCTATCTCTCCTATACTTGGACCTCTCATTGTAATAATGGACTGGGGCGTACCATCAGTAATATAATAAACTTCAAATCCATCGGGAACATCCTCGTAACTCGCCTGACTAATAAGCTCATCAATTTCACTGTTATACTGGAATGAGGAATTTCCGACATTCTCTCTTGATAATGCTCTGGACATAATATATCCGTAATACTCTGAGCTTGCCCAATATCCGTTTATATAACCATAATATGCAATTTTGGCAAGCATATCTGAATTATCCAATCTATATCCGGATACAGATGCCCCAAGATCCGGAATTTGGTGCTCATAATTATCTGCACAATATGCATCCATATATTCACCGGTATCGTCGGCTCTTATTTCAAATGTGCTGTATCCTTCATCATATTGTGAATATCTTTCTGTCACTGTTCCGGAAAAATAGTCTGAAGAAATACCGAATCCATTAACAAAGGGCATTGATAAAACCAGGATTTCCTTCGACACCAACATCCCCCAAAGGTCGATGATTTCCGTATTAAAGCCAAATTTATTTACCTTTCCATCTATTGCATAGCCCGTAATATGTGAATCTGTATTAATCCTAACCTTCACTTCTTCTCTTTTAAGACCATCTATTACGTTTTCTCCTTCTTTAAGGGTATAAACCTTTTCATTTATGGAGATTGATCCTGTCATTCCTTGGAGTATAATCCTTAATGTCTCTGAACTTTCTTCTTTTTCATCAATTTCATCTTCCTGCTCTTCCATATTCATATCCTCTTTCTCAAGGCCTTTTGCATCCATGCTAAATAGGATAGTGTTATTCTCATACGCTTCGAGAATAGATATTCCTTCCTTAGCAATTAGACCAGATACTTTCGCTGCAGAATATGATGTGCCTGTTCCTTCGGCATAAACATCCACAGTATCTCCATAATTTGAATTAGAGAGAGGCCTTCCTTCCGAATCACATGATCCTACAACTATTACGCCTTCGATTCCTCCAGGAATAAAGGCCTTTGCTGGAAGGCCATTATTACCTGCTGCACCGACCACAATTATTCCCTTATCTATGGCTTTTTCTATAGCTTCTTCGACTAAAAAACTATCTTCCGTCCTTAATGCGGATATTGAAAGATTGATAACCTTCACATTTTGAATAAGGGCATATTCAATAGCAGCATATACAGCGGACATGTCTCCATTCCCATCATCACCAATTGCTTTAATGGAAAGTATCTTTGCATCTGGATAGATGCCTTTTATACTATCAACCATTCTTTGACCATGACCATTGTAATCCATGGGATCTTCACCGATTACCGAAACCATCTTATCTGCATTCTTTGCTCCTGTATCAATTATGGCAATGTCAAAACTATCACCAAGTTCTTTGTTTGTCATTTCATCCAATTCGTTGAAAGGATTGGTTAATTCCTCAATACCTTCTTTTGTCATTTCAGGCTCAGTATCATCATTGGAAACATCATTGGAAAAATCATCTGACGCTATTGATATTACAGAATCAACCTCTACTGCCTCAGTCAATTGCCTCAGCCTAATATATGCATCCTTTGCTTCCTTTTGGGTATCATACTGCAAAAGAAAAACATCTCCATAATTACCTATAACGGGATCCATTTCTGTGAAAACCGATTTTTCTCCCTTCACTATAAGACGTCTTGATGAAAAATCTAAATTATCCAATATGGATGTGTCACCAATAGTTATTACATCATTATTTTCTTCATCCTCTATACTATCGTCACTTTCTTCTACTTCCTCAATGCTTTCACTTTCTGAAGCTTCCTCATCAGGGTTATCATCCTCTTCTAAAACTTCCGCACTTTCTTTATCATCCTTTTCACTGCTAATAATCACGCTACTTAAAGTGTCAGTTCTAGACTCTTCATTTGAAGCACTTCTATCCGATTCTTCGTTAAATTCTTCTCCGTAAGATGTTATTTCATTTACATCTTCTTCATCCTCATATTCCGAGGCATATGAATTACTCATTTCATAATATGGGGTCATAAGCCCCATTATCAAAGAAACGATTAGTGCCAATACAAGTCTTTTTTTTATTCTTTCTGTCATTGTTTATTCTCCTTTCTTTCCCATAGATCCAATCCTTTGGATTTTTGCTAACAGAAAGGGCCGCGAGATTATTCTCGCGGCCCTTAGACCTAATTATTGGTATACCAAAATGTTAGCACTATTATCCCCTGGTGTCAAGGATTCCCATAGAAATAAAATTTTACCATAGTTTCCCCATTCAATTATTAAAGCAAAACATGGGTTTGAAACACTCTTAAATGTGTAATATCAATGCTTATATATACTTATGCCATTATGCTCTCGGATGGGTTTTATCGTAAACATCTTTTATTCTATTGTTAACCATATCCAAATAGACTTGAAGGGCTTGGACATCATCATAACCCATTAATTCCTGTAATGTTTTAACGTCTGCTCCGTTTTTTATCATGTGAACTGCAAAACTGGTTCTAAGAATATGCGGTGTTATCCTACCTTCAAGACCTGCTTTTTTTCCATACTCACTTAGTATTTTCCACAGGCCTTGCCTTGTTAATCTTTCACCCATATAGTTAACAAAAAACGGCCTGCCTTCGTCTTCTTTATTCTCTTCACCTTTTAATAATGCAGGTCTGCTATCCCTTAAATAATCAGTAACTGCAGTTCTGGCAAACTTACCTAAGGGTACAATTCTTGGTCTTCCATGGGCTCCTGAGCATTGAATAAACCCCATTTTAACATTGACATCACCATAGTTCATTGCGATTAACTCTGCCACTCTTAGCCCTGTTCCATATAAAATCTCCAGTATTGCCTTATCTCTCTTACCTTTGATGCTATTATCCGGTTTATCTAATAGGGCAGTCACTTCATCTATGGAAAGATAATCCAGGTTCTGCCTTGTTGTTCTGGCTGTTTTTATCCCTGAAGTGGGATCTTTCTTAATTATGTCTTCCCGGAGTAAATAATCAAAAGCAGCTCTTAAAGAAGATACCTTTCTATTAGTGGTAGCTCTACTCTTTCCTGCTTTATTAAGTCCCATTATGTATGAAATTACATCAGTTTCAGTAGCTTCCTCAATTGAGGACCCCAATTCTGTCATATAATTGTGAAAAGCAGTTACGTCTCTTCTATATGCCATCAATGTATTATCCGATGCTTTCTTTTCTTTTTCCAAATAGTTTAAAAAAGCGTTAATATCCATATAATCACCCTATTAAGTATAATTTCTCTTCTACCTCATATGTAAAAAGTGCAATTTTTAAATTTCTCCTCTTCTTAGAAGCTCGGCTACTTTTAATATAATAATCTGCGATTTGGCATCCTGAAGTTCCCCCGACATTACCATTTTGACAAGATCATCAATAGGATATTCGCAAATATCGATTGCTTCATTATCATCAAAATCCGTTTCACCTGCAGATAATCCTGTAGCAAGATAGAGATAAATAATTTCATCAGAATAACCAGGGGATCCAAACATGGTTCCAAGGAAAAGCATTTTTTCCGCAGTGAATCCTGTCTCCTCCTTCAATTCTCTTTTTGCAACATTTTCAAAGCCCTCATCACCATCTCTTTTACCGGCAGGAACCTCCAATAGGATTTTTTCACATGGTTTACGATATTGTTTTACCATAATCATCGTTTTATTTTCAGTCAAAACGCCTATTGCTGCAGCTCCGTTATGTTCTACTATCTCTCGATAGGATTCTCCGTTGATTGTGGTGACTTTATCCCTTCTTAAATTAAGAATTCTGCCTTTATATATCAATTCGCTATTAATAGTTTTTTCTTCATGCGTCATTTCAAATTACCTCCGTGAGAATTATATCATCTAATCCGTAAATCATCAAAAAAAATTCATTAGAATATTCTGGTTTTATCATTTTTTTCTTGCAATTTTACGGTTTATATTATAAACTTATATTGTGGTTATCCCCCTGATAACCTCATTAATCTCTAATCCCAATACCCCTTTTGAACAAAATAGGCTGCTCCCCTGCGGTCTATTTTGTTT
>CACXFN010000103.1 GCA_902766915.1 uncultured Eubacteriales bacterium | reverse complement strand
CAGATCAGTGAAAGCAATATTCAGTTGGTCACATTGTAACTATGCGGAAAAGCATTGTTTATGACTTACCGCTATGAATAATTCAGGTTTAATCGTTGTTATCTCTTCGGATGAGTTCAACTGGAATGAAAAACACAAGAAATGCTACTTCACCTATGAACAGAGGAAGGCACTTGTTGAAGCGATTCGTTACGTTGACCTTGTCATCCCGGAAGAATCTTGGAGTCAGAAGCGAACCGATATGCATGAATATCATATCGACACATTCGTAATGGGCGATGACTGGAAAGGTAGGATCGACTTCTTAAAAGAAGAAGGTGTGGAGGTCGTGTATCTTCCTCGGACCCCTGAGATTAGCAGCAGTCAGATAAAGACCTTTATGACGCAAACGCAGTCGATGGTGAGAGCAAGACGAGCCATGATGATATTAATACCGATCCAGGAAAATGAGGAGAGTGGCGAATGCGCCAGAGACTTATTTATATTCTAAAGCATAATGCTGCTATCCAAGCGATTTATCGCGTTGTGATGAGCTTTGTATTCCGGGTAATGGGGCTATTTATTACAACGGATGAGAACCTTGTTCTTTTCGTTTCCTTCATGGGATTGAACTTCAATGACAGTCCGAAAGCCATCTATGATTACATGCAGGCTCATCCAGAGTATAAAAACTTCCGGTGCGTATGGGCCTTTGAAGATCCATCGAAGTTTCCAGAACTGGACACGGTGAAGATCGATACCCCAGTGTATTTCAAGATGGCTCTGAAGGCAAAATACTGGATCACAAACACAAATATTGAACGTGGCCTTCATTTTAAGAAAAAGGGACAGAAATATCTGAACACCTGGCATGGTATTGCGTTGAAGTACATAGGTAATGACGTTGCTGGGCGTAGTGATTTTAATTTCGATACTGTCGATCATCTTTGTGTCTGTGGTGATTATGATGAGCGAGTTTATAAGTCTGCATTCCGGGCTAAAGAGAGCAGTTATCTGAGAGTCGGTCTCCCACGCAATGAAGAACTGTGGAATGTGAACAATGAGAAGAAACAGCAGATGCGAGATAAACTTGGTATTCCAGCTGATAAGAAAGTTATCCTTTATGCGCCAACATGGCGTGAAAGTACGGATGGTGGCAAGAGCTACGAGATAAAACCACCGATTCACTTTGATGAGTGGAAGAAAGAACTTGGCGATAAGTATGTGGTCCTCTTCCGCGCACATCACCAGACGACGAGGGTTCTCGGTGTTCAGTATGACGATTTCGTCAGGGAAGCAAGCTCATATCCAGCTGTTAATGATCTGATGATTGCTGCGGATATTTTGATTACTGACTATAGTGCCATTGCTTTCGATTACAGCATTCTCTGTCGGCCAATTTTTTGTTACGCATATGATTACGATACTTATCTTGCTGAGCGTGGCACATACTTCCAAATTGATGAAAAGTATCCGAACAAGAGCTGCCGGACAGAAGATGAGTTGCTGAGCAGAATCAAAGGAATTGATTATAAAGCTGAGTGTGCTAACACACGTCGTTTTAGAGATGAGTTCATACAGTATGGTATTGGTGCTACAGAGGCGTGTGTGAAGGCTGAGTTTGGGAGCTGACTTATATGAATAAGTTATGGCGATTGTCGCATAAATTGTATTCTCTTGGGGGGGGGTATTCGTACTCTCGCAAGATTTGTAGAGATTCTAGAACAGCTTTTGTATCAGAACTCAATTAGTACTATGGCTTCTATTGGTGAGAGAACAATTTTTTTCATCATGGCTTAGGCTGCTTCGTACACAGAAATGTAAGAATTGGCTCTGATTGTAACATATTTTCAAATGTGGTTATTGGTAATAAGTGGTCCAATGGAGAGAACAAGGGTGGTTCTCCCGTAATAGGAAACCACGTGATGATTGGGGCTGGTGCTGTGATTCTTGGAGAAGTTACGGTAGGTGACTACAGTATTATCGGCGCAAATGCTGTGATTACAAAAAATGTTCCTCCCGGTGTGTTAGTCGTTGGTGCGAATACAATCCTTAGAAAAGAAGACGATGCGGTGTAATACAGGGAAAGGAGGTGCTCAGGTTTGAAAGTTCTATTTTGGATGTTTATTGGCTTTGATCAGCATGCGACATCGGAGCATCTGCTTTCTGCGGTTATTGAGCAAATTTGCAAAGCTGGTCATTCTGTTCATATTCTTCAGAAGAATACAGGTGGGAACCTTCCAACTATTCCAGAGGTATTAAGACAATACGATGTTACAACAGATGTGATTTCATATCAGGCAGCAGATAAGGGGAACTTTGTTGCGCGCTATCTTACTGAGCTGAACTATGTCCGTGCATGTAAGAAGTTCATTACGCCAGACTATGATGCTGTCTTCATACAGTCGAACAATGTAGCAGGTTTTGCTGTAAGGGCCATTCGGAAAAAAATGCCTAGGGCTATTGTGACGTTTAATGTGCAAGACATTTTCCCCTATAATGCCGTCTTCAGTGGAAGTGTGAAGAAGAACAGTATGATATTCAGAGTATTGGCCATGGTTCAAAGATACGGCTATAGACATTCGGATCATGTAATTACGATCTCCGAGGACATGAGGGATCTTCTGATTGAGGACGGAACTCCGGCCAACAAGATAGAAGTTATTTATAATTGGAGCTACCAAGACGAGCCTTATGACCGAAATGAGCTCGATATGTCGGTTCCGAACCAGATTTTCAGTAAAAAGTATTATAATGTCGTTTATGCCGGTAACATTGGTGTAATGCAGAATGTTGATATCCTGGTGGAATCTGCCGCTTTAATGAAAAACAAAACTGATATCTGGTTTCATATCATTGGCAATGGACAGTACAAAGAAAAGCTGCAAAATAGAGCTACCGAGCTTGGCATAACCAATCTTTCTTTTTGGCCTCTGCAGCCGCCAGGCGCTGCTCCTTCAATCTATGCGGCATCGGATATAAACGTTATTCCGCTGGTTAAAAATGTTTACCGCACAGCCTTACCTTCTAAAACTGCCACTTGTTTGGCTTGCGGTCAACCAATCATTTTTGCCATAGGCAAGGAGAGTGTGTTTGGTAAAGATGTTGAGAATGAGACAGATTGCAGGATCATAGAGAGTAATGACCCCAAAGGTTTGATGAAGGCTGTGTTAGAAATAAAAGAGAGGAAAGCTACAAACGACAGCTGCAAACAGTATTTCAAAAAGCACTTTCAGCGTGGTATAAACAGCCACCAGTATATGAAGATAATTACAAGGCTTTAAGAGAAGTGAGCAATAGGTGCCTTGGGATGGGATGGAAAATGAGCGATAGAATAAAGGTGGTTATGGCTGGCCCCATTGATACTAAGGGTAGGTATAAAGGGGGGATAGCTTATATTATAAATACTTTGCTCAAATCCGACCTCGTAAAAGAATCGTGTTTAGAAATGAATGCATTTGATACGTGTCGAATTGAACGAGATGGCTATACAGCTGGTGGATTCAGCATTGAAAACCTAAAAAATTCGATCTACACTTTTAAGGATTTGAGAGAGTATTTAAAGAAAACAAATCCTTCTATCCTCTACTTTAACACGTCGCGTGGCTTTGCCTTAATTAAGGATTTGCTTATCCTCTCGAAGATACGAACCCGGTTCCAAGGAAAGATTATCTTGCACATACATTTTGCTGAATTTGAAAAAATAGTTCCATCAAATCAAATTGTGAAGCGACTCTTTCTTGGTTTGATTAAGCGGACAACTGATCATATTGTATTATTATCAAAGAAAACAAGAGATCAATTTGTTGAAATGGGAATTCCGAAGTCGAAGACTTCGGTAGTATATAATTTTCATAATCTAGAATACTCAGAGAAACAGATTCGGAAAAAACTGGAAAGAAAGCTGGATACTGCGAAGCTGATTTTTCTTGGCTCTGTAGACGAACGCAAAGGAATTATTGATTTGGTCGATGCTATTTGTCTCGTTGGAAGGAAGATGGAGCTTCATATTTGCGGCACAGCAAAGGATAAGGATATTGAAGATGCCCTTGAGCATAGGATAGCAAACGACATAAAAGACTCGATCTATTTGCATGGATTCGTTGAGGGGGAAGAAAAAAAGCAATTATTGCTGGATGCGGATATTATGGCGTTGCCTTCCTATGGCGAAGGTTTCCCTATAGTATTGTCTGAAGGGTTAGCAGCTGGATGTATGCTAATTACCACAAATGTTGGCGCTATTTCCGAAGTATTTTCAGAAAATAACGGAAGAGTGCTTTTACCAGGTGATGTTCAAGGTATCGCTACTGCCATAGAGGAACTCTGTGATCAGGATGCAAGGGATACTATTATACATAATAATCTAGAGTTAGCCAAACAGTTATCTCTTTCACAGTATGTACGTAATATTGAAAAGATATGTATAAAGGTGCAAGATGAAACGTAAATATTATTATGGATTCCGAATTCTGTATAACTTTTTCCGCGCTCCTATTCGGATGCTTCTGTATTATGGAAGAATTAGAATGCCCTTAGTCCAGGTAATATCTCCTAAAACCGGTATGCGGGTGTTTGGTGATGGCTTTATTAATATTAATGGAAGATTGACTATTGAAGATGGGACAATGATCGAAGCAAACGGTGGCGAGATTAACATTACAAGTTGTTTCATTAACCGTAATACGACAATAGTGTCGATGGATCATATTACTATTGAAAAAGGTGTAACAATCGGCCCAGGTGTGGCGGTATATGATCATGATCACAACTTAAGGGTATCGCATAGCAAGGAGGATGCTTTTATTTGTGCTCCGGTAAAGATTGAAAAGAATGCATGGATTGGAGCAAACGCGGTCATATTAAAAGGGGTAACTGTAGGAGAAGGTGCTGCTGTTGCCGCTGGGGCAGTTGTAAACAAAGATGTTGAGCCATATTCCATTGTGGGCGGGATTCCTGCTAAAACTATAGGAAACCGCTTAAACCAATGATATGTCAATCACCAATAGGCATAATGGATTTGCATTTGGAGTCTATAGTATGAAAACAATCGTCCTTTATATCGGTTCAATGCAAAAAGGCGGCGCTCAGCGTGTAATGAGTGTTCTTGCAAAACATCTTTCAGAACAAGGACACAACATTATTATGATAAACGACATAAAGCCGGTTGCTGATAAACCAGAGTATGATCTGCCTGATACCATTGAAAGAATCTATCTGGATGCATCAGAGAGCGTTGGAATACGGAAGAATGCGGCAAGAATCACAAGACTACAGAGAACCTTAAGGCAAATAAAACCGGATTGTGTTCTATCTTTCGAGGGGCCACCGAACATCAGAATGCTGGTTGCCTCAATTGGTTTGAAATGTAGAAAAATCGTCTCAGTAAGGAATGATCCTTATTTTGAGTATGGTCATGGTATCAGGAGAGTAATCGCTAACTGCATTTTTTTGCTGGCGGATAAGTGCATTTTTCAAACACAAGACGCTTCAAATTATTTTGTGAAAAGGATTAGAAACTCTGGCAGTATTCTGTTCAATCCTGTTGGTGAGAGTTTCTATAATTATAAATGGTATGGAGATTCGAATACGGTTGTAATGGTCGGTAGACTTGAAAAACAGAAGAATATTGGTATGGCATTAAAAGCTATTAAAACAGTTAAAGAGAGAATTAACAACATTCGCCTAAGAGTATTTGGCGAAGGCACTCAACGAGAAGCTTTGATCCAACTAGTTAAGGAATTACAACTAGAAGAAAATGTAGAGTTTTGTGGTCTTGTAGATAACGTTGCTGAAGAACTGTCACGCGCAAAATGCTATATTATGACCTCAGACTATGAGGGCATGCCAAACGCGCTGATGGAGGCTATTACCATTGGCATTCCTGCAATATCAACTGACTGTCCTTGTGGAGGACCGAAAAGTGTAATGATTGATGAAAGGGGAGCGTGTGCAGGAATATTAGTAAAATGTAATGACAGTGTCGCCCTTGCAGATAGTGTTTGTGACATAATTACGAATCCAGACATTCAGCAGACAATTCATTTGCGCGAAAAAGAAAGATCTAAAGCATTTAAGAGTGAGATTATTTTGGCAGAATGGGATCGTATTCTTTTAGAGGAGTAGTGAACAAAAAGGAATGGCAATGAGACTCACAAGAAAGAAATCAGATTATTTTCCGGATAATAATATAGTTGTCTGGGGATTATTTGTTGCGCTTATAACTTCATTTTTTATATTTGAAAGACAAAGCTGGGGTAAGTATGTGTACTTACTCCTGGCAATCATGATTGTGATTGTAGATTTGTTTAAGGGCCACTTTAAAATAAGAATCAAATTAGATGAGTATCATTTATTCACATTAGCATTTGCTCTCTATGTACTAATGTCTTCAGTATGGGCTGTGAACAGCAGATATACGTTCGATCGTCTTTCTACAATGCTGCGAATTTTTGCATGCATGTATCTGATATATATACATTATCGAGAAAATGATGATAAAGAGGCTGTTATTCTTGCATTGATGTGGAGTGGATATATTCTGTCTCTATATTCAATATCGTTCTATGGCTTGTCGAATATAAGAAGAATTGTAGTTCTTGGAAGCCGATTAGGAAATGAATTTGCGAATATAAATGCAATTGGAACAATGGCAGCGCTTTCAATATTGATCACATTGACTAAAATCATTGATAAAAAGTATTCAGTCTCTATTATTTTTGCAATTCCAGCGGCATTAATGGTTATAGCTACTGGAAGTAAAAAGGCTATACTTCAGATTGCGATAGGCATAATAATTGCTGTTGTTCTTCAAGTTAATTCAGAGGAAGGAAAAATTCAAAAAAAAATAGCGAAATTAATTATTGGCTTAGCGACTCTTTTCATATTACTCGTTGTAGTCTCAGAGTTGGATTTTATGAAATCTATTATGTATAGGATGGACATATTCCTTGATATGTTTTCATCATCTGGAACATCTGACTATTCAACATTGCACAGAATGGAGTTTATCAGGATTGGACTTGAGCAATTTGTTAAAACTCCGATATTTGGAATTGGAATAGGAAACTCTCCCGTTATCATAGGGCATGATACATATTTGCATAGCAACTATGTGGAATTATTAGCATGTGGAGGATTGGTTGGAGCTATTGTTTATTATGCACCGTATATTTATTTGCTAAAAAGGTTCTTACAAGTAAAAGAAAAATCCTATTCGCTCAGGGTTGCAATAGTACTGTTAATTACTCAAGTGCTATTAGATGTTGCGCAAGTAACGTACTTTTCAAAGGAGACATATATATTTTTAATGCTCTATTGTATGTGTCTAAATGAGATCAAATTTGATAATTGTGAAAGAATAGATGAGTAATATCAATGTCGAATAACTCATCATTTGGCCAAGTGATATGGTTTCGCATTCCAAAGTAAGAAGGATTATTAAAAAACCATTAAATGGAGAAACAATATGGTTGAGATGACAGTGTTTACTGCAACGTATAACAGGAAAGAAAAACTCAGAAGAGCTTATAAGAGTTTACAAGGCCAATCCTGCAAGAATTTTGAATGGTTAATAATTGATGACGGCTCAACGGATGGTACACAGGAATTGATTTCTGAGTTCATAGAATCTGCAGATTTTGAAATCAGGTACTTCTGGAAAGAAAACGGCGGTCGTCATACTGCAGTTAATTATTCTTATAAGTATCTAAGAACGCCTTATGTAATAACACTTGATTCTGATGATGAGTTGGTGGCGGATGCGATAGAAAAAGCGATCAGGATATGGCATAGTTTACCGGTAGATGTTTATGACAAGACTTGGTGTGTTTCTGGTAGAGAAATTGATATAAACGGCAATATGGTAGGGCAGCCATATCCGGATGGTATCAATGAACTCGCGCCCAAAGAGAAAAGAAAACAATTTCTTCGCTGTGAAGGTGAGAAGCATTGCTGCCGTAAAGTATCCGTATTGGTCCAATATCCTTTCCCTGTTTATCCTGATACAAAATTTGTTTCTGAAAATACGGTTTGGGAGCTGATTAACAAAAGTTATGATCAGTTTTATGTGAATGAAGTATTTGGCATTTATCATGAGGATTCTAGCGACAGTTTATCTAAAAGAACGCACCATTACAAAAGTTTTTACTATGCTGGATTGTTTTATGTAAATGAAATGTTCAATGAATTCTTCATAAATAAAACAACACGCAAATATATTGTGAATGTATCGAGATGCGCATTATTGACTGGTGTAAGGTACATGACGGTTATGTCTTCCATCAATAAATGGTATAAAAGAATTCTTGTAACATTTGGATATCCCATTTCCGGCTTATGGGTACTGTTGCATCCCGACAGAATTACTAGGCAATGAGTTTAACAGGAGTCTATAAGAGGTAAAATATGCATTCCAAAAAGGCGTTTGTAAACACTGTAGTAATGATGCTCTTTGAAGTTGTTTCAACCATATGTGGGTTGATCTTACCTCGTATTATTTTGCTTAGATTTGGCTCGGAGATCAACGGTGCCGTTGCTTCGATCAACCAGTTTATTTCCTTTATTTCTGTGTTAAGGTTAGGGGTTGCAGGAGCGACAAGGGTCGCACTCTATAAATCACTGGCAAAGAATGACCAACACGAGACTAGCGCGATTGTCAAGGCTACAGAAATATATATGCGCAAAGTTGGGATTGCGTTATTAGGATATATTGTGATCTTGGCATTTGTTTTTCCCAGCTTCATAAAAATTGATCTTAGTTATTATGAGACTGCATTATTAGTCGTAATCATCGGTATCGGGACTTTTGCTAATTATTTCTTTGGAATCACATACCAGACACTGCTAGATGCAGATCAGAGCGAATACTTGTACTACATTATACAGACTATCACTATAGTTTTGAATACTCTGTTCGGGGTGTTGCTTTGCAAATTGGGCTACTCGATCCATATAGTGAAATTAGTAACATCTATATTGTTCTTCCTTAATCCACTATGTCTGTCGTTGATAGTAAGAGAAAGATACAAAATAGATAAGAATGTAGAGCCAAATTACGAAGGAATAAAAAACAGAAAATCCGTAATGACTCAGTCGATTGCGAATATTGTTCATGCCAATACGGATATTACGGTTCTGACTATAATGTCAGATATAAAAAATGTAAGCATTTATTCTGTATACTACATGGTAATAGGCATGCTGAATAAATTGCTTTCTGTTTTTACGACAAGCTTGGAAGCGGCATTCGGCAATTTGTTTGCAAATAACGAAAAAGACCGGATATCTAGAAATTTTGAGACATACGAATTTTTCATTTCTGCTTTTGTGTCTATCATAACTCCGTGTTCGATTTGTTTGATATTATCCTTCGTCAAGCTTTATACAAAAAATGTTAATGATGCCAACTATTATCAACCAGCTTTTGCCGTATTAGCGATACTGGCGCAGATGATGCAATGCTTTAGACAGCCTTATCGTACTTTAGTCCAAGCTGCCGGAAAATACAAGGAAACAGAACGAGCATCGATTATTGAAGCATTAATGAACGTTCTAATCTCCGTTTTATCAGTATATAGATTTGGTCTAATTGGTGTTACTGTCGGGACTCTTGCTGCGAATACATACCGGACTATAGACTATATCCACTTTGTCAATAAAGATTTGATACAACGAAAAAGCAAAACATCAATCTTGATTATTCTATGGGGATTGATGAATTCGTCAATAATCATTCTTTTGTACCGCCTGACGTTGAGTGCAATAAGTATAGATAATTGGTTGAACTGGGTTTGTGTTGCTGCTCTATTAGCAATTGCCTCGCTTGTCGTTGTTCTTCTGTCATCCCTAGTTTTTTATCGACACAATATTATTTATCTGAAGAACAAGCTGGGTTTAATTTTAAGGAAATGAAAGGCATGAGGTGGACATAATGAATTTTGTTACACGCTTAAAATGCTCAATAAGGAGGACAGAATACAGATTGTTCTCCATAGGAAATCCTTTGCAAAGGCAAGTGATTTTCTCTAGTTTTAGCGGAAAACAGTATTCTGACAATCCGAGAGCGATTAGCGAAGAACTACACGAAATGGATTCCTCGTGTAGGATTGTTTGGGGTCTTAGATCATTTGAGGATCGCTATAATCTACTACCGCCATATGTTCATGTTGTCAAAAGTGGTTCTCCTGCTTGGTTCAAGGAATTTGCAAAATCCTCAGTGATAGTGACAAATACAGCATGTGTTCCAAACATTATTAAAAGAAAAGGGCAAATGTTTATACAAACTTGGCATGGAGACAGGGCTTTTAAAAAAATCCTTTATCAAGCATGGAGTAACCAGGAACCTCCTATACCGTTTATCGATAATGATATAACTGACCTATGCGTGGCTGGATCAGACTCTGGCGTTCAGATGTACCGAGATGCTTTTAAATATTCGGGGCACATTTATTCAAATGGCTGCCCAAGAAATGATTGCCTCGTAAAACCTAACCCAAATAAGATTAAGAGAATTCGAGACACACTCGGAATTAAGGATGGTCATAAAGTTCTCATTTTTGCTCCTACTTTTAGGGATAATGATAATAGCTTACAAAGCATTACTTTAGATATAAAAACCGTATTGGAACATTTGCGCTCGAAAGGTGATAAATGGACTTGTTTGATAAGGGCGCATTCGGGGTCTAGGGGTATAGAATATCAATATTCGGATAATGTAATCGATGTGTCAGACTATCCGGATATGGCTGATTTGTTGCTCATCGCCGATTTTTTGATCACGGATTATTCCTCTTGTGCTACGGATTTTATCCTCTGTCACAAACCAATCATCCTATTTCAGGATGATCTTGATGATTACAATTCTAAAAGCAGGGGATTTGCAAATGATCCGAAGACGGCAGGCTTCATCATCGCACGCAGCAATGAGGATATAATAGAAATCATAGATCATTATAGCGATGATGATTACTACAAAATGTGCGAAAAGGCTTTGGCTTACTTTGGAACTAGCGAGAGTGGTAACGCTTCTCATGACGTAGCCAATGTCATTATACAACATCTAGATAGTTATTATCGAAATGATTCAAGATGGAGATAATGAATTATGTTACTCAACAAGAGACGCATAAAGAAAGCTATAAGAAGCCCATTTGGAGCGTTAATTCTCACATTTGGTTACGATAAATTCAAATGGGTCGATGACGAAATATATTTAAAAATAATGTTCAAATACTACATTGGACATAAGCTAAACCTAAAAACGCCATCCTCATATAATGAGAAGCTCCAATGGATTAAGCTATATGACAGAAATCCTGTATATACGAAATATGTTGATAAAATTGCTGTTCGTGATTTCATTGCGGATACACTTGGAAAAGAGTACTTGATTCCTTTGATTGGAGTTTGGCATGATCCTGATGAGATCGATTTTTCTGCTTTGCCAGATCAATTTGTCCTAAAGTGTAATCATAATTCAGGAACGGGTATGTGTATATGTAAGGATAAGTCCATCATTAACCCAATAGAAATAAAGGAAAACCTACGTAAGGGGCTAAAAGAGGATTACTTTTATCAGGGACGTGAATGGCCTTATAAGAATGTAGAAAGAAAGATATTATGTGAGAAATTCATGGTGGACGAATCTGGCACAGAATTAAAAGACTATAAAGTGATGTGCTTTAATGGTGAACCTAAACTAATTGAGCTACATATGGGGCGATTTACGGACCATCAGACGCAAGATTTTTATGATATCAATTGGAAAAGGACAAATATTACCCAAGGCGGGATTTCTGTTTATGGTGCGAGTACTACTGATATGCCAAAGCCTGATACACTTGACAAAATGCTTGAGTTTTCACGAATACTGTCAAAGGGAATACCTCATGTGCGTATAGACTGGTATTCAATAAATGGGAAACTGTTTTTTGGAGAAATGACATTCTTTGATGGTTCTGGCTTTGATCCGTACGACAAATACGAGGACGATCTGCTTCTTGGATCTTGGATAAATCTGCCGAAGGAAAAACAAATATAGAGACGATCAAATTAAAGAATAAACGTTTGAGTTAGACATAGAATTATAATTTGGTCGATAGGATAATTAGCATGGAAAAACGAAATGTAGACCTTAACAATAGAAAGATATTGGTTACAGGCTGTCCAGGCTTTATTGGTGCAAATCTTGTTATTCGTCTTTTAAGTACGTTGACTAGCGGGATGATTGTCAGCCTGGACAATATGAACGATTACTATGAGGTAAGTCTTAAGGAGTGGAGACTGAGACAAATAGAAGCGGCTGCTGCTATCTCACCAGTAAAGCATTTCTTTGTCAAAGGGAGCATAGCTGATAGGACTCTTGTTGATGAGCTTTTTGCCAAACACCACTTTGATATTGTGGTCAACCTCGCTGCTCAGGCTGGGGTTCGGTATTCCATTGATCATCCTGATACATATATAGAATCGAACATCATTGGTTTTTATAACCTACTGGAAGCATGCCGTAATAATCCTGTGAACCACTTCGTATATGCAAGCTCGTCTTCGGTATATGGCGGGAATAAGAAGGTGCCATTTAGCACGGATGATAAGGTTGACAACCCAGTAAGCCTTTATGCTGCAACGAAAAAGTCGGATGAGCTTCTTGCCCATGCCTACTCGAAGCTCTATAACATACCATCCACTGGGCTCCGTTTTTTCACTGTCTACGGCCCAGCGGGACGTCCTGACATGTTCTATTTCTCTGCAACTAAAAAGCTTGCTGCTGGACAGAAGATCCAGATCTTCAACTATGGTGATATGAAGCGGGACTTCACCTATATTGATGATATTGTGGAAGGCATCATTCGCGTGATGCAGGGAGCGCCGGAGAAAGCGAGCGGCCCTGATGGTCTGCCGATTCCGCCCTATGCTGTCTACAATATCGGCGGTGGTCAGCCGGAGAACCTGCTGGACTATATTTCCACACTCCAGGAAGAGCTCGTAAGAGCTGGCGTGCTTCCGGCAGATTATGACTTTGAAGGACATAGAGAGCTTGTGGGCATGCAGGCAGGAGATGTGCCGATCACGTATGCTGATTCCGAGGCATTGGAGAGAGACTATGGCTTCACACCGAAAATTGACATAAGAACAGGTTTGAGAGCCTTTGCTGAATGGTATAAGGAATACTACGGCTGCTGATAAGCGCCTGGATAACAGGAATAAGATTGCCTGAGAAAAGAGAAAACGAGTGAGATGTGAAGAAGTATACTTCAAGACATATAATAAGGATCCTGAGGGCATAGCTTTCTGTCCTTACCGTATCTCTCCCCTTGGGGCGCATATTGACCATCAATGGGGGCAAGATCAATGGATTGGCGATAGATAAAGGCATCCACATCGCATACAACCGGAAAGAGAACGGTGTGGTAGAGTTGCAGAGCCTAAACTTCCCCAAACGGGCTCAGTTCCACGTGAACAGTATTCCGGAGGAGAAGGTCGGAGGCTGGGCGGATCACATGCGTGGAGCGGCAAAGATGCTGATAGAGAAGTATCCGCTAAGATATGGGATCAGTGCTGTGATCGAGGGGACGCTGCCCATCTGCGGACTGAGCAGCAGTGATGCTGTGATCATTACGTTCGTGTCTGCCCTGGCTGCAGTGAACCGGATTTATCTTGATCCCTGGGAAACCATCATGATGGCCAAGGCCGCTGAGAATAAGTATGTAGGCGTCAACTGCGGCAAGCTGGATCAGAGCTGCGAGGTACTATGTAAAAAGGATCAGCTCCTGTATTTGGATTGTGCGGATGATAGCTATCAGCTGATCCCCTGGACAGGACCAGAGTTTAAGATTGCTGTGTTTTTCAGCGGATTAGAGCGTTCTCTCACCACTTCTGCCTACAACCTCCGGCAGGACGAATGTAAGGCAGCGGCATATAGTCTTCTTGCTCACGCCGGTTTGGAGTATGGAAAGTTTGCGGATACCCGTTTACGGGATGTTCCCACACCTGTTTTTGAAGCGTATAAGGATCGATTACCTGCCAACTTCCGTAAGCGTGCGGAGCACTATTTTTCTGAATATGCCCGGGCAGAAGCCGGAGCGGAGGCATGGAGACAGGGAGATCTGTCCGCTTATGGCCGCCTCATCTTCGAATCCGGGAAGAGCAGTATTGACAACTACGAATGTGGCTGTCCGGAACTAATTACGCTCTATAACATCATGACGGAAACTGACGGTATTTATGGCGGCCGCTTTTCTGGCGCAGGATTCAAGGGAAGCTGTATGGCGCTGGTCGATCCCGCTAAGGCAGACGATGTGCTCCACGGTGTCGAAGAGAAGTATCTCAACGTTTACCCGGCGCTGCGGGGTAAATATCTTGGCGCACTGTGCGATTCTGCGGATGGGGTGAAGTTATGAAATGCATTATACTCGCTGCCGGGTATGCCACAAGGCTCTACCCACTCACGGAGAACTTCCCTAAGCCACTGCTTCCGATTGCCGGGAAGAGCATATTGGACTGGCTCGTAGATGACATAGCTCCGCTGATTGATGAGTTTATCGTGGTCAGCAACCACAAGTTCGCAGCGCAGTTTAACACCTGGGCTGAGGGAAAGCCACAGAAGATCCGGACCATAGATGATGGAACGGAATCAAACGAAACCAGACTGGGGGCTGTTAAGGACATCCAGTTGGCAGCACAGGGCATCACAGATGACTGTGTGGTAATGGCCGGAGATAATGTTCTGGATTTCAGTCTTCAGCATTTCGTTCGTTTTGCTCAGGAGAAGGGAACCTCGTGCGTGATGTGTCATGAGGAAAACCGGTTGGAAGCGCTGCAGAAGACAGCCGTTATTACGATGGATGAGAACAACCTCATAACAACATATGAGGAAAAGCCGCAGGTTCCGAAGGGAAACCATGCAGTGCCGCCGTTCTATTTCTATCGCGCCGCTGATATCCACAGGATACAGGAAGCATTGGACGCTGGCTGCGGATATGACGCTCCGGGATCATTTGCTGCATGGCTATCTATACGGATACCTCTGCACGCTTATAAAATGCCTGGGAGACGATATGATATTGGCGATCTTACTTCGTATGAGTATGTAAAAAGCCAGTATATGGGTATTCAAAATATAGAATTGAGGAGATGTAATGATTAACACTAAGACCGGGGAAAAGTATAGCATTGCTGTCGCTGGAACGGGTTATGTTGGCTTGTCGCTTGCGGTATTGCTGGCTCAGAAAAACCGAGTTGTTGCAGTAGATATAATCCCTGAAAAGGTTGAGAAGATCAATAACAGAATCAGCCCTATTCAAGATCCTGAAATCGAACAGTACTTGACTGAAAAGGAGCTTGATCTCACAGCAACAGTAGATGGGGCCTCTGCATATAGCGGTGCAGATTTAGTGATTATTTCAGCTCCGACAAATTATGATCCACAGAAGAATTTCTTCGATTGTAGTGCGGTTGAAGCGGTCATCGATTTGGTCCTTAAAAGTAATGACCACGCTGTAATGGTGATTAAATCAACTATCCCGGTAGGTTATACGGAGAATATCAGAAAGAAGTTTAATACCGATCGTATTATATTCAGCCCAGAATTTCTTAGGGAATCCAAAGCGCTTTACGACAATCTTTATCCTTCGCGTATCATCGTAGGATGCGACAAAGGAACGAGAGACGCTGCGGAAACATTTGCTGGAATGCTAATGGAGGGAGCTTTAAAAGAGGACATAGATGTTCTTTATATGGGCTTTACAGAGGCAGAAGCAGTCAAACTTTTCGCAAATACCTATCTGGCACTCCGTGTATCGTTCTTTAATGAACTGGATACTTACGCTGAAGTGAAGGGACTAGATACTGCGGATATTATTCGTGGCGTTTCTCTTGATCCTCGGATTGGCAACTACTATAACAATCCGTCTTTCGGGTATGGTGGGTATTGTCTCCCTAAAGATACTAAACAACTGCTTGCTAACTACGCTGATGTCCCAGAAAACCTGATCCAGGCAATTGTTGATGCTAATAGAACTCGGAAAGACTTTATCGCAGACCGGGTACTCGAAAGAGCAGGGTATTATACCGCGAATTCGATGTGGAACGCTGAGAAGGAACGCCCCTTGACTGTTGGTGTTTACAGACTGACTATGAAGAGCAATAGTGATAATTTTCGACAGAGTAGCATACAAGGGGTCATGAAGCGAATCAAAGCAAAGGGTGCCACGGTAATCATCTACGAGCCAACACTTCCGGATGGGAGTACCTTTTTCGGAAGTCTTGTCGTGAATGAAATTGAACGATTCAAGGCCGCAAGTGATGCAATAATAGCAAATCGCTATGATTCAACCCTTGATGACGTTGAAAGCAAGGTCTATACAAGAGATCTGTTCAGGCGAGATTAGAACATATGGAGGACTGCCAATTATGAGCGAATTTAATGGCGCGACACTGATGATAACCGGTGGAACCGGATCTTTCGGGAACACCGTTTTGAAACATTTCTTAGAGACAGATATTGGACAGATACGTATTTTTTCTCGCGATGAAAAGAAGCAGGACGATCTCCGCCATGAGCTTCAGGCCAAGCATCCTGAGCATGCCAAAAAGGTGAAATTCTACGTAGGTGACGTACGTGACCCGCGCTCTATAGCTGATGCAATGCCAGGAGTGGATTATATCTTCCATGCAGCGGCTTTAAAGCAGGTACCTTCATGCGAGTTCTTCCCCATGCAGGCGGTTAAGACAAATGTGGAAGGAACGGACAATGTTCTCCATGCAGCGATTGATGCAGGAGTGAAGAGAGTAGTATGCCTCAGCACCGATAAAGCAGCTTACCCAATAAACGCTATGGGAATCTCTAAGGCTATGATGGAGCATGTCATATATGCGAATGCCCGTGTGGCCGCTGAGAGGTCGGATACTGTCATCTGCTGTACCCGCTACGGCAACGTCATGTGTTCACGCGGCTCCGTCATCCCGCTCTTCATTGACCAGATCCATGCTGGTAATCCGATTACGATTACAAACCCGGAAATGACCCGCTTCCTCATGAATCTGGATGAAGCTGTTGAATTGGTTCGCTTTGCTTTCAATCATGCAAATCCGGGAGACTTGTTCATTCAGAAGGCGGATGCTAGCACTATCGGTGATCTTGCTAAGGGCGTGCAGCAGCTATTTGGAGATACCGGTACCAACATCATTGGTACTCGTCACGGTGAGAAGCTCTATGAAACCCTTATGACTCGTGAAGAACGCCTTCGCTCCGAAGATATGGGACACTATTTCCGTGTGGCTGCTGACAACCGAGATCTGAACTATGATAAATACTTCGTACAGGGCAAGGTTGTTACCCAGGCGGAAGAAAGCTATACAAGCCATAACACGACGCGCTTGGATGTTGAAGGGGTTGTGAAGAAGATTCTCACGACAGATTATGTACAAGAGGAACTGAAAGGTATTCGGCATAATTAAGCCTGAATTATTCATAGCGGTAAGTCATAAACAATGCTTTTCCGCATAGTTACAATGTGACCAACTGAATATTGCTTTCACTGATCTG
>CACXFN010000102.1 GCA_902766915.1 uncultured Eubacteriales bacterium | reverse complement strand
TAGAACTAGATGCCAGTAATAGAGCCATTGATCAAATGCAAACTCTGAATATCGTTAATGTGGATGAAGTAAAAAGTGCAAAAAAGGTACTCTCCGCTGCTGCTCTAACTTATATTGCTGCCCTCGCTGTAGCGGTAGCCAATCTGTTAAGAGTATTGGCTATAAGAGGAAATAGACGATAATGGATAGAAATAGGGAAGCTGCATACAAAATACTTTTAAAGATAGACAAAGAAGGTAGCTTCTCAAATTTGGCCATAAAAGAATTTTTAAGTGATAAAAAGGATATAGATCACTTTTCTGCTCCTTTGATCAGGAGACTGGTATATGGGGTTCTGGAAAAAAGATTTTCCATAGACTATTTTCTGGATAAACTGATTAATAAAGGAATTAAAGGTACTAAACCGGAAGTACTCGAAATCCTAAGATTAGGGGCTTATCAGCTTAGTTATATGGATAATGTACCTGACTATGCTGCAATCCATTCATCCGTAGATTTGACTAAGAAATATAAGAGAGGCTTGGATGGCTTTGTAAATGGAGTTCTTAGGAATTGGCAGCGTAAAAAAGATTCAATTCTTTTACCGGATAAGGATACTGACCATCAAAAATATCTTTCTATAAAGTATTCCTGTCATCCGGACATAGTTTCTCTGCTCATTGATCAAAGAGGGCATAAAGAAGCAGAATTAATACTTCAGGGACTTGATGGGGATGAGCGAAAAAAGGGAATTTCTCTAAGAGTGAAAGGCTCTGTGGAGGCAATTATAGATTATTATTCAAGCGATGGATATGAGGTGTCTCTGGGAAGCCTATCAAGGAGAGTAATACATCTAAAGAAAGATGATTATCAGGATAGTATTACTGACAGTCTGCCATACAGAGATGGCCTGGTATCCATACAAAGCGAGGAATCATGCTGGATTGCGGATTTATGTGAGCCCAATCCCGGTGACAGGGTCTTAGACGTATGCGCTGCCCCAGGAGGGAAGACCTTGGCAATGGCAGAGGTTATGAATAATAGCGGAGAGATAATAGCGACCGATTTATATGAACATAGACTTAATCTTTTAGAAAAGAATGCAAAAAGACTTGGTATCAATATAGTTCATACTATGTGCATGGATGCAACAAAGCCTTTTAATGGGAATGAGTTTGTTGAACCCTTCGATCTTGTTTTGGTGGATGCTCCCTGTTCCGGATTAGGAGTGATGGGAAAGAAGCCGGAAATAAGACTTAGGAAGCCTGAGGGAGAAGCCCTTGTTCCCATACAAAGATGTATTTTAGAGAATGCATCCGAAATGGTTAAAAAGGGTGGCCTATTGGTCTACTCCACCTGCACTATAGATAAAAGAGAGAATGAAGATATTGTAAAAAACTTTCTTTCTGAGAATAAAGGTTTTCAACTTGAATATGAAAAACAATTACTACCCTTAGGGGAAGATGAAGATAGTTATGATGGCTTCTATTTAGCCAGATTAAGAAAGAATAAATAAGCATTTCGAAAGGAGTTACCCATTATGGATGTGGGTTTCAAAACAGATACCGGAGCCAAAAGAAAAAATAATGAAGATGCGTTTTTCGTAATGAAGAATGACGGCATCTATATATTGGCAGATGGCGTAGGTGGAACAAATTCAGGAGAAATAGCCAGCAGGACAGCTGTAAACGAAGTGGCACAATACTTTGAAGAGAATCCTTTGGTTGCAACAGGTAAGGCAGAAATATGTACTGAGATTTTCACTGCAATCAGAAGAGCTAATTTCAGGGTATACGATATGGCACAGAGAGTCCCCAGCAATAGGGGTATGGCCACGACTATGGTGGTTGCTTGCATTAGAGGAAAAGATGTATTTTTGGCCAATGTTGGTGATCGCAGAGCATATTTATATGAAAGTGGAGTGCTAAGCCAACTGTCAGAAGATCATACATATGTAAATGCTTTACTTAAGGCAGGAGTGATATCCGAAAAAGAAGCTGAAAACCATATGGATAAAAACATGATAACTAAAGCTGTAGGAGCAGAGTTTGAAGTTAAGCCTGATTTTTTCCATATAACACTAACGGCTGAGGCATGCATTCTCTTATGTACCGATGGACTTTATGGAGAGGTTTCCGATAAAGATATGGCCAGAGTCTTTGATGAGGGATTAAATATGACTCAAACCTGCGAAGAACTGGTGGAAATGGCTAATAAAAATGGGGGACATGACAATATAACTGTTATATGCATTAAATTAACGGAGGACGAGATCAAATGAGTAAATTATTGGCTGGTAGATATGAACTGGTCGATAAGATCGGTGAAGGCGGAATGGCCGTGGTCTACAGGGCGAAAGACAGACTCCTTAATAGATATGTTGCCATAAAAGTATTACGTCCTGAATATACAAGAGATGAGCAGTTTATTGAGAGTTTTAAGCGAGAATCTCAAGCTGCAGCTGGTCTTGCTCATCCAAATATTGTTGCTGTTTATGATGTGGGTAAAACAGGCAATATTAACTATATTGTAATGGAATTAGTAGATGGTCGTCCGCTATCGGAAATAATTGAGGAAAAAGCCCCTTTAGAGTATAGAGTAGTATTGGATATTGGCCAGCAGATTGCGTCCGCTTTAAGTTTAGCCCATAGGCATCAGATAATTCATAGAGACGTAAAACCCCACAATATTTTGATTACCACCGACGGGGTTGCTAAACTAACCGATTTTGGTATCGCAAAAGCTGTGACCAATTCCGCGTCAATGGCGGATACAAGTAAAATCATCGGTTCAGTGCATTATTTCTCACCTGAGCAAGCCAGAGGATCCTATGTGGATGAAAGATCAGACATCTACTCTCTTGGTATAGTAATGTATGAAATGCTGACAGGCAGGGTTCCTTTTGATGGTGAGAATCCTGTTGAAGTGGCACTGAAACATATCAATGAAGAAATAATACCGCCATCAAAGTTAGTGGCAGGTATACCGCCATATTTGGAAAAACTGGTGATGAGAGCCACCGACAAATACCAGACAAATAGATATAAATCCGTAGATGAAATGCTGGAGGATTTTAGAAATATAGAATTCCTGTCCACTCGCATAGGAAGTGGATTTGTAATATCGGAAAAAGGCTCAGGTATTAATTCAACAGGAATAAAGAATCAACCTGTTGATGAAAGAGAATTTGAGAGCATACTCCAGGGAAGACCAACAGACTCCAAACCAAATGTCTCCGGAACAGGAGGCAAAGGCTTTAGCGGAGGCGGTTACAATAATAATTATAACAATCATAATAACTATGATCATGATGATAATAAATCCGGAGGAATAAAGGGGATATTAAATGCTAAGCTTATTAAAGCAATAGTTGCCGTGGCTGCAATATTATTAGCCATCTTACTGATATTTGGTGTATTAAAGTCTCTTGGACTTGTTGGAGGTTCTGATGAGGTTAAAGTGCCAAACCTCCTCAATAAAACCTATGAGGAAGCGGAAGCAGAACTGGAGGACGTGGGATTAATTATTAAACGAGGCGATGATATAAGCAGCCCTGATGTGGAGGTTGGCAAAATAGTTCAACAAATGCCTGTGGCCGGATCCAACGTTAAGGAAGGAAAAACCATTACTGTTAGGGTAAGCTCAGGACCTGGGGAGATAATTGTTCCGGATTTGAAGAATAAGAGTTATGAAGATGCGGGTAAAGCTTTGGAGGCTTTGGGATTAAAGATTTCCAGAGGAGATGATATTTTCAGTACAACAGTTCAGGAAGGTCGAATTGTGAGTCAGGAGCCTCAGGCAAAATCATCTGCCAAGCCTGGTGAAACCATAGTCGTTCATGTAAGCAAGGGTCAGGAAGTTACCACAACCATGGTACCGGATTTGATTGGAAGTCCTTATTCATCCAGAGAAGAATTGGACGCATTTCTTTCCAATTACGATTTAAATCTGGGAGATATATACGAAGTGGAAAGCAGTATGACAGAGGGTCTTATTGCTGAACAATCGCCTGTTGGCGGTAACGAAGTTGCAAAGGGTTCTTATATCAATATAGGAATAGCAGTAGCGCCTTCTGTTGAAATGGTTACGGTTCCATCATTGATAGGAATGACTATGAATGAAGCCCTTTTCACCTGTGAAGAGAGAGGCTTGGGCGTAGTTATAGGTGACTTGGTGGATGATCCAACAGGGGCAGGTGTAGCCGGAACAATTCTTAATCAGGATATTAGCTCCGGAACTGAAATTGAAAAGGGCTCAACCATCACAGTATTCATCATAAAAGAAGCCGAACCGGTAGAAGAACCGGAGATTCCTGAGGAACCGACAGAGATGTCTGAGGAATCGGATGTAACGGAAGAACCATAATTATTTCATGTTTTATGAAAGATACTAAAGAAAAAAAAGGAATTGTTGTTAAAGGAATTGGAGGTTTTTATTTCGTCAACAATGGAGAAGAAGTTTTTAGAGCCAGAGGCAGAGGGGTTCTAAAAAGGGATAAGAAGCTTCTCATGGTTGGTGATGAGGTTGATGCACTTCCGCCGGCTCCCGGTGAAGATGATGGCATAATTACGAAGATCTATCCAAGGAAGAATTACTTTGATAGACCTCCTGTTTCTAATCTGGACAAACTTATCGTTGTTTTTTCCGTCTTTGATCCCGAACCCAACCTGGATGTAATTGATAGGTTGATTGTAATGGCAGAGAGTAAATCCATAGATCCTATTGTATGCATTAATAAAGGTGATATGGATAGGGATAATCGTTTGAATGAACTTAAATCAATATATCAGAGAATCTATCCCACGGTGGTTACTTCTTGCGTGAATGAAAAAGCTTTTGGGATAGAGGAATTAAAAAGCCTGATTGGAAGCAGCAAAGCGGCTTTGGCGGGTCCGTCAGGAGTCGGAAAATCTTCCTTAACCAATCTTCTCATTCCGCATGCAAATATGGAAACGGGGGAAATAAGCGATAAAACCTCCAGGGGAAAACATACAACCAGACATGTAGAGATTTTTAAAATAGAAGATGGATATCTATATGACACTCCGGGATTCACATCATTTGATTTAACAGGAATCGAAGAAAATGAATTGCAACTATACTATCCCGAAATAAGAACCTCATCCCAGAATTGCAGGTTTAGAGACTGTTATCACATTAAAGAGCCTGAATGTGGTGTGTTAGATGCTTTGGAGAAAGGTGAAATATCTAAGTCAAGATACAATTCATATCTAAACTCTCTAAATCAAATCAGAAATGATAAAAAGTTTTAAGACGGAGGATTTGTTATGGCTAAATTATCGCCATCCTTATTGGCAGCGGATTTTTCCAAATTAGGAGATCAAGCGGTTAAAGCATCGAAGGCCGGTGCTGATTATTTGCATATTGACGTCATGGATGGGCATTTTGTTCCCAACATTAGTTATGGTGCTTCCGTCATGAAATCCTTGGATAAATACGATACAGCTCCATATGATGTTCATTTAATGATAGAAGATGTAGATAGATATGCGGGGGATTTTGTAACGGATAAAACAGAATATATAACAATACATCAGGAAGCATGTACCCATCTTCATCGATCTATCCAACATATACATTCCTTTGGAATAAAAGCAGGAGTGGCATTAAACCCGGCTACTTCCATTATCACATTAGAAAATGTTTTGGAAGATTTGGATTTAATACTTGTAATGTCTGTGAATCCGGGCTTTGGGGGGCAGAAGTTTATACCCATAGCGCTTGATAAAGTCGAGGAATTGGCCTCTATCCGCTCTGAATATAATTTAAAATTCAACATAGAGGTGGATGGGGGAGTTGACCTTACAAATGCTAAAGATTTAGTTGATGCCGGGTGTGATATACTTGTTGCAGGTTCAGCCGTATTTGGAGCAGAAGATATTAGAAAGAGAATAAAGGACTTTAAAAAGCTTCTATAATAAGACTCTATAATAAGACTCTATAATAAGCTTCTATAATAAGCTTCTATAATAAGCTCATATAATAGTGTTTTGTAATAGGTGTTCTGGGAAAAGTGAATATTAATAAATCAAGAGGGTGCTTACTGCACCCTCTAAAAGTTTTTATATCTTTGCTATTTCTATTTTTCAATTGTAAGTCTTTAACCGCCTTCTACGGCTGATTCGCCGGACTCTTCTATTGGTTCAGGCTCCGGTTCAGGTTCGGGTTCAGGCTCCGGTTCTGGCTCAGGTTCAGGTGCTGGCTCCGGTTCCGGTTCAGGCTCCGGTTCCGGTTCCGGCTCAGGCTCAGGCTCTTCACCTTCGGCTCCTTCTGCCTTATCCTTGTCCTCATCATCATCCTTGTCTTCAGTCTTTCCATGGATATTACATGATTCCTTAGGCGCTGAATCAGAGGAGAATTCTTTCTTTTCCGTATTGGGACAATTATCGGTTGCCAGAAGTCCTGAATCAGAACATATGGAAACGGTTTTGGTCTTTGGTGTGGAATCGGATGAACTTGATGAACTTGTACTGGCAGCTGGGTCAGGTACCGATGAAATAGATACGGCGCCTCGCTCCGTTCCATCTATATAGTATTCTCCGTTAACATAGATTACATTATCGGGAGCTTCAGATCGATACCCCAGATAAGAGCCATCTATCTGTCTCATGATTTTACCCCATAATACCGTCGCCACTGTACTATTATCGGATAAGTCGATAGCCACGTCACTTCCTATCCAAAGTGAAGCGGAGTAATTGGTTGTGAATCCGTCAAACCAAACGTCCTTTTCGTCAGATGTGGTTCCGGTTTTTCCTCCGACAAAGGTGTCCGGAACGTAGGCATTTGTAGCTGTTCCGGATTCTACAACGTCATGAAGCATATCCGCCATTATCCAAGCTACACCTGGATCTAATACTGTATGCTCTTTGGGGGTTGTATTATCTAAAATTATATTACCCTCTTTATCCAGAACCTTGGTATATGAGCATGTGTCATAGCGAACACCGTTATTGGGGAATACTGTGTAAGCACTGGCCATTTCTAAGGTGTTAACACCATTTGTAAGTCCACCCAGGGCCAGAGCAGCAGGGTTAACATCGTTGAATTCGCCTTCCTCAACAAGGGTTGTAATACCGAAGTTTTTAACATTCTGGAGGGAATAATCTGCTCCAACCTGCAGCCAAATCTTAACTGCACATGTATTAATTGATTCTTTCATTGCAGATCTAAGAGTTTGCTTTCCTGAGAATTTATTGGAGAAATTCTTCGGCCAATCCTCACCGTCAATGGTTGTCTTTTCGTCCAAAACAACTGATCCTGCAGTGAGGTATGCACCGTAATTCTTTGCACCCTGTTTATCTATTCCATAATCAACGAATTCATGCGTAAGACCTGCGTAATACTCTTCAGCGCTTTGCTGTAAGGCTGCAGAATAAACACCCAGAGGCTTAATGGAGGAACCTGGTTGTCTCAAGCTAGTGGCACGGTTATAAATCATTCTACCTGAGGTATTTCTTCCTCCAACCATTGCTTTAATATGTCCGGTTCCATTTTCCACAATGGTCATAGCCACCTGTGGCTGAATGGATTTTGGATTTAAGGAATAAGCTTTAGGTGTTATGGATAGGGTGCCATCATCATTCTTTACAAAATAATCTTGATAATCCGGATCCCCTAAGAATTCAGCGGATATTATCAAATCGTTTTCGTCATTAATAGATTTGTAAGTTCTGGGTATATTAATATATCCACCATTTATAGTATAGAATGTATAATCCTCGTCATAATAGAACATGGTTTTGAATTCCAAACTATAGTCAGTTCCTTCTGAAACCTGAGTAGTGTAAATGTTCAGGTTGTTTCCATAGTAGATAACCAAACTGCCATCAGGTCTAAATTCATATTCGTCTTCATGGAGGATATAGTTTCCGCCATCATCAAAGAAGTTATTATAGTCATAAAGTTTAACATAACCATCTTCATCTATGATATTTCCGTTGTAATCATATAGAGGTTCAACCCACGGATAGTTATATGGATTAGCAAATTCTTCTCTGATTATTTCCTGTGCCTGAGAATCCAATGTGGAATAGATTCTTAAGCCGCCTTGATATACAGCGTGCCAAGCGCTATCGCTATCCATTCCTTTTTCTTCTTCCAAATCTCTAATGACTTCGGAAATACAATAATCAGCAAAGTATGCAGCATTGCTGTCATAACTATCAAAGTCGGGATGAAGCATATCCATAAGGGAAACGGACATTGCCTGATCATGCTCAGCCTGTGTTATCAGTTCTTGCTCCAACATTAAATCAAGGCATAACTCACGTCTATCCTTACTGGCATCGTTAGCCAAATATACTCCGTCTGAGGTTTCTTTTAGTGCACGGTCAGGATAGGCTGCTGCAGTACCGCCCTCATCAAAGACAATTAAAGCGTAGGAAGTAGGTTGTTGGGGGAGGGCAGCTAATGCTGCACATTCAGCCAGAGTTAATTGACTTACATGTTTTCCAAAATAAGTCTGGGCAGCGGTTTCGACTCCCCATGAATTATATCCAAGGTTTATTGTATTTAGATAAGCACCAATGATCTCGTCCTTAGACAGTTCCTTCTCTAATCTAAGGGCGTAATAGGCTTCCTGTATTTTTCGCTTAATATCTCTATCAAACTGAGTGTCGGTTAGATAGATGTTTCTGGCAAGCTGCTGGGTAATAGTACTGGTACCGCTTATTTGACCACCGCTTAATAGGGCGTCCCTAATTGCACCAAAAATACGAATAATATTAAAACCATGGTGGGTTTTAAAGGTTTTATCTTCCAATGCAATGACGGCATTAATAAGGTTCTTAGGCATATCGTTAACATCAGCCAATTCTCTGTTAAACCCGGAGAATATGGTGTCTATCTCCTTGCCATCTGCATCGTACATCTTACTGGTTTCAGCCAGCTGGTCATAGATGGATTGTGGATCAATAGCGGGAGTATCTTTGATTATTGAATATACAAAAACGCATCCTGCCAGGACACCTATTAAAGCAATGCAAAGAAGGGCAATAAGAATCCTTTTTAGCCATACGAGTTTTTTGTTTTTCTTTTTCTTTCGGTTCACTCTGCCGGTGGTTTCAGGGGCAGCATCAATTTCTTGCTTTTCTTTTCTGGGGTTTCTTTGCGTACTTTCCTTTCTTTGTATTCGCTGGCTGCGCTCCCTATATTCCATTCCTTCAGGCTGATTAGAACTATTAGATTCAGTCTTTTTTAAAAAACCTGGAAGGCTCAAACTGACATGAGGTAGTTTTTCAGACACAGAGCTTCTTCTGGAATGACTCCTTCTATCAGCGGTAGAACTACTGTTTCTTTGATTGGTATTGCTAACGGTATTGTTAACTGAAGTATTTCTAATCCTGTTGGGGGAATTAGCTGATTGAGGTCTTCTTTCCTGACTGGGCTGCCCAATTTGAGTTTGTTGATAGCGCTGCATAGATGCGGTTTGTCTACCGGCACCGGAAGAACCGGACTGAGGGCCTCTAACCATGTGGGATTCATAGGCCTCGCGCTGCTTTTGGGCTTCTCTAATGGCTCTATATTCAGCCAAAGTAACATAGCCGGTTCCAGGAGAACCGGTTTCGTCTAATCTGGTTGTGTCATCAACAGAGGAGTGTTTAGGAGCATAAGTTGATCTGGAAGTGGTTGCTGCCATTTCCTTTATCTTTGCCATTTCATCTCTGCTTACAGATCTGGTGCCTCTATCTGTACCTGAACTTCTATAGTCATCCATATATCGAAATTAGAAATCCTTTCCATTCAAAATACAAAATAATTACAATATTATAGCATATAAACAGGTTGAATTACAGAGGAAGATATTTATTGCAAAAAATGGAAATATATAGTAATATATATTAGACTTTGTTCTTTATTCTTAATCGGATTTCCCAAGAGGTCCGATATGCAAAAAACTATATTCCGAAGAAAGGCTTTTCCATCATCCTGTCTCTTTACACTAGGTGTTTTTTTAGCGGGAATTGTTATTGAAAAGGGGATTTCCATACTATTCGTCCTATTAGGAATAGGACATTTACTATGTCTCTATGTTTTATTTAGAAATTCTTTTAAATCTAAGTATTTAGTATTCTTTATCCTGGGCTTTTCGATTATGCTCCTTAATAACTATTACATAGTTCAACAATTTGCCCCTGAGAATGGTGATGGCTATGTTGAATGTAGAATCCTTTATGCAGAAGAGAAGGACTATGGCCTTAGGCTGGTGTGCAGAACGGAAATGGGGAAGGTGCAAGTTTATTGGTATAATCCAGAAGCACAAAAGGAGCCTGAAGGTCTAATTGGCTTTAAAGTCAGGGTTAATCATAAAAACTCCAAGGGAGAATTGCTGTTTGAAAAGCCTGAAAAAGCCAGCAATCCACGTTGCTTTGATTACAGAAAATACCTATATGGAAAAGGGATATACCAAGTCGCGTATCTCAATAATAAAAGTATAGAAATAATCGATGATGACAATATAGGTTTATATTTAAAATTCAAGAGATTCCTGATTGGGAGGAGAGAATCTTTTCTTAACCAAAGCTTTCCCACTGAAGAATCAAGGGCCTTCGCCAGGGGAATCATGTTTGGTGATACAAGTCAGTTAGATGAAGACCTATATACATCTTTTAGGATTAACAATACAGCGCATATACTTGCTGTTAGCGGTCTTCACATTGGCATCATCTATCAAAACTACAGCTTTATTAAAAAGAAAATAAAAAACAAAACAATCAAGGTTTTATTTACCGGTGTATTCTCGTTTTTCCTAATATCTTATGGCATAATGACCCTTTGGTCTTCCTCCATAACTAGAGCGATTATATTGGTGTTCATAAAAATGATTGCCGAAAGGAAGCAATTAAAATACGATCTCCTAAATTCGATTTCAGTTGTAAATCTTATTATTCTGGTTTTTAGACCCTTTCAAATCTACAGTATGGGTTTTCAAATGTCTTTCCTATGTGCGTATGGAATAAGCATAGTTATACCAAGGTTAAAGGGTAAAATACCAGACTTCATTGCTTTACCCTGTGGGATACAGATTTTCATGCTACTTTATACCATTAGATTAAACAATAATTTTTCACCTTTAGGGATACTTTCAAATATGGCTGTGGTGTTTATTGCCTCCATATATGTGTCTATGGGGGTCTTCACTTTTCTTCTGGGTTTGGGGATTGTAAAGAGTCACTTTTTATCACCCCTTGGAAGAATGATTGTTTGGATAGATCAAACCATATACAGTGGAGGTGACTTTTCTATTCAAATACCATCGCCCAATCTGAGTGTAGTTGGTTTATATATGATTATAATGGTGATTCTTTCATCAGAAGCCTTTATTGTTTTTAAAGAAAGATCCAAGAAAAATGGGGATATACAGAATAAAAATAAAGCGATGCAATATGGTATGAAATGTACAGCATTAATAATATCCGTGATTTCAATACTATGGTTTGCAGACTCCACTCCCTTTGATAAAGCATCGCAAATCTTTATAGATGTAGGTCAGGGAGATGCATTTCACCTGTCTTGGGATAAGAAAAAGGATGAAATAGATATTATGATAGATGGAGGCGGAAGGTATAATTATGATGTGGGTAATAAAGTGCTAAAACAGTATTTACTTCGAAATGGAAATAATGACATAGACATAGCCCTAATAACTCATGACCATATGGACCACTACAAGGGTATTGTGGAATTGATGGAGGATTATGATGTAAAGGAATTAATCATAGGAGGTGAGGCAGGAGATAGAATAACAATTGATGATGATAGATATATAGAAATACTATGGCCAATTTCAGACTATGAAACTGGACCTGATAATGATTCAAATTATGATGACAATTATCTAAGTCGTATCTTTATGGTTAATGACAAAGGAATTAAAACATTGATAACAGGTGATATAACCAGCGAAGGGGAAAAGGCATTATTGGATGAGTATTCTGGAACTGGTAAGCTTAATTGCCATATTCTAAAAGTCGCTCATCATGGTAGCAATAATAGCAGTACAGAAGCCTTTCTTAGGGAAGTAAGTCCAATGGTTGCCGTCATTTCCGTTGGAAAGAATAACAATTATGGTCATCCTGCGCCGGATGTAATTGAAAAAATGGAGGACTTAGGTATAATTGTTTACAGAACAGATGAGGATGGGGCTGTAGGTATTGTTCCAAAGAAAGACGGTTTTTCGGTTTGTACTGCTAAGACAGATAAAATGGATAGATATAGATATGGTATATAGCAATAATTTTAACTATAAGGCTGCAAAGGAAGAACACGCATATAAAATCATACAGAAGGATTTGAAGGGAGATAATCTGCCTTCAGTTATTTTGCTTTTCGGTAAAGAGCAGTTTTTGGTGGAATGGGCCAGGAAGCAAATTGTGGGTAAATATGTGAACTCTGCATCCAGTGTTTTGGATCTAACCATCATCGATGAAGAGGACACTATTACCAATATAGTAGAAACTATTATAGAAAGCTGTGAGACCTTGCCCCTTCTATCAACTAAAAAGGTGGTTATTGTTAATAATACGCAATTGCTTAAATCATCCGAAAAACAGGACAGTAAATCATCTGAATTAAATCGTTTATGTGACTATCTCACCAATATTCCTGATTCTACTTGCTTGATTTTTGTATCCGACTCTGTTGATAAAAAAAGAAAACTCCCAAAAGCCATACAAAAGAATGGGAAGCTATATGACTTTAATCAGTTGGACAGAAAAGAGCTTATTTCATTTGCAGAAAAAAGATTTAAGGGGGCAGGGATAAAAGTGCCTTCAAGGACGATGGATTATCTCATCGACACAACCGGTTATTTCAACAAGGAAAGCGATTACGATTTATATACATTTTCCAATGATATTACCAAGATGATTGCCCTTGCAGAGGATGGACTACTAAGAGATAGCGATATAAAAGATACTGTGGAAAGCGATGTGGAAACCTTTATATTCACATTGATGAATAGCATAAGCGAGGGAAGAAAAGATAAAGCTTTTTCAATGCTCCATAATATTGTTTCTGATAGAAATGACGTAAGTGGCATAGTTGCCATGATAGTAGGACAATTTGAAATTATGTATTCCATTAAAGAATTACTTAATGATGGGGCTCCGGATAGAATAATAGTGGAAAAACTAAATATTAAAGAAGCACGTCTAAGAATTCTAAAACCATTTATATCTAAGTATTCTCTTCCTGAACTAAAAAGGGCATTGATTAGCGCCTATGAGATAGATAGGAACATCAAAACTGGGCTACTTACACCTTTGCTGGCCTTGGAAGTTTTTGTGTCTAAACTTTAATTGTGTATAAAAATGTATTTCTTGCATAATTTATTCATGTAGTGTATAATTTTATTGTTAATTTTTTCACCCGATAAACAGGAGATAAAGAGATGTACAAAGTCGTAAGAAGAGAGCCACTTAATCCTACTGTCACGCAGCTTGAGATTGAAGCTCCGCTGGTGGCTAAGAAAGCTCAACCAGGGCAGTTTATCATTCTCCGCGTTGATGAGGATGGTGAACGTATCCCACTAACTGTGGCCGGAACAGATCCGGAAGAAGGAACAGTTAAAATTATCTTCCAGATTGTAGGAGGAACCACAGAGAAACTTAATCACAAAATGGCAGGAGACTATATTCAGGACTTTGTTGGACCCCTTGGAAAACCAACGGATACCAGCGGAGTTAAAAAAGTATGCATTGTGGGCGGTGGTGTTGGCTGCGCAATCGCAATGCCGGTTGCACAGGAATTCCACAGACTGGGTGTAGAAGTAGTAAGTATCATAGGTTTTAAGAGCAAAGATATTGTAATACTTGAAAAGGAATTCAATGAATGCTCTGATAAGGTTATTCTCATGACCGATGATGGAACCTATGGAAGAGAAGGAAATGTAACCGTTCCGCTAAAGGAAATGCTGGAAGCAGGGGAACATTTCGACAAGATTATCACCATAGGACCACTTATCATGATGAAGTTTGTAGTAGCTACAGCTAAGCCATTCAATGTACCTGTAGATGTAAGTATGAACCCAATCATGATTGACGGTACCGGAATGTGCGGTGGCTGCCGTCTCACATTAACTCAGGATGGAAAGAAGGTCACTAAGTTTGCTTGTGTTGACGGACCTGACTTTGATGGATATGAAATAGATTTTGATGAAGCAATGAGCAGGGGCAGAATGTATGCTGAATTTGAGAAACATGCTTATGAAGATGCCTGCAATCTGTTTAAAAACGCATAAGGAGGCGCACTATGGCAATTATTCCAAAAAAACATGAGATGCCCACCCAGGATGCAAAGGAAAGGGCTAAGAATTTCAACGAAGTTGCGCTTGGATACAGCGAAGAGACTGCAGTTGCAGAAGCAGAGAGATGTTTGAATTGTAAAAATAAACCTTGCGTTGCAGGATGCCCGGTTAACATCAGCATTCCTGAATTCATTATAAAGATTAAAGAAAAAGACTATGAAGGAGCATATCAGGTCATCAGCCAGGATTCATCACTTCCTGCAGTATGCGGAAGAGTATGTCC
>CACXFN010000101.1 GCA_902766915.1 uncultured Eubacteriales bacterium | reverse complement strand
TGGTGCGGTCTAAGGGATTCGAACCCCCATGAGTCTCCTCACACGGACCTGAACCGTGCGCGTCTGCCAATTCCGCCAAGACCGCATTCCCGTAGCCTACAACATTGTTTTCCTTAAGCCACGCAGAATATTATCTCACATAGACTGTCATATTTCAACCCCAAAATGGATTTTTTGCACCCTATTTTGTGCCCTATTTAGCCCTATAGTCCTATTGGTCCTTTTGTTACTTTTGGTCCTATTAGTCCAAACTATACACCAAAGTATTCCAGGTAGTTACTCCTACAGCATAGGTGCCTCCAAATACATAGCCCCTTTTAATATATGACGCGTAGTCTGCAGGGAAAAAGGCATTTGCAATAGCCTTATCATCTGCCAGCAAGAGTACAGAGCCATTATATCCACAGAGTGCTGCACCAGCCAACGCGTCCGGGTAGTTCTGACTTGTTGCAATTCCCATTCTATCTGCGGAAAGCCCATTCTTCAAACCCCATTCCGCAATAGCTTCGCTGGTCTCAACACCATTTTTACCGGATAATCTAACTGAGATTTCTATGTTTAATTTTTTCAGCTGTTTTTCCACATTTTCAGAAACAGCAGCCTTGCCACCCACAATTATGACTTTTTTAATACCAAGATCAACTAAGGCCTTCTGCACATCCCCAGAGAGGCTCTTTCCGCTGTCAGCCAATAGAATCGGATAAGATTTGGCATATGCAATGGGAGCAACAGATAGAGCGTCCTTAAACGACTTATTTGTAGCAATGATTGCTGTTCCCTGCTTCCAATACCCTGAACCTGCCATGGCCAATGCCGCACTTGTTCCGGAAGAATTCCTTCCTGCCAGTCTTTCCGGTGTTTTCCCGGTAATATCCGCAATTTGTTCAACCACACCATCAGATATGGCGAAGCTTCCTCCTGCTATGATTATCTTTCCTGGCCTAAGCTTTATAAGTAATTCTGCTGTTTGATTGGATAGGGTTCGTCCATCTGTCAGTAATACGGGTGCTCTATAAATGCCCGCCAGTCCGGATGCAGCCAAAGCATCCTTAAATCCTGTACCCGTCGCAAGAAGAACCGTGCCTCCCGTTCCTGAGAATCCCTCGCTTACTATTGCTTTCATAGTATCGTAACGACCTTCTCCTGCAAGTCTTCGCCATACGCTGGACTTCCTTGGCTCAGGCTGATGATCAATATAGAATGAACCTATGAATGCATAATAGCCTTCATTGATAATGTTGCCCTTGATGGTCCCACCTTCGACTTTTACGATTCTATACGCAAAATCTCTTGCGGAAATAGTATTATTTAGAATATTGATGTTTGTATATGCTCTGTTGCATTCACCATTGCTGCCTATGCCTATGGGAGAGCCCTTTACATCAAAAGTGCAGTCTTCTATCGTAACATTCTTTGTTGGTGTCCCATCCCAAGGTTCGCCACTTGGAGACACCGTGGAATTATATGTTGTTTCGAGCTGAATCACTTCATTTGTATAGTCCCCTATATAACTGCCATTGAACGTCACGTTTTTTATCAATGCACCATCTATGGCTGCCAATTCTATAAAATGCCCATTATAATTGTTAGTAATAGTGCAGTTTTTAATTGTTATATTCTTTCCATGAATGAATTGGAAATTGGAAAAACCCGCCTTATATTTTCCGTATTTACCTTGGGCTGCATTCGGCGCTGGTTCAGTAACACCTATGTATGTACCGCCATCAATTGTTATATTCTTCACCCTATCATACTTACCAACGGACTTTGAAGGCATTTTGCTTAAATAGAAGGAGTCTTGGGATTTTGGGAAGTACGCGCTTATGAAAATAGGACGACCTTTTGTCATCTGCCTAATGGTAGCGCCCGTTGCTTTAACCGTTGTATCATTTGGTAGATGCAATGTGGCATCAATGTAATAGGTCTTTCCGGATTCGAAAACTATGGTTTTCTCCTCATTGTAATGAGCCTTTGCAATCTTATTAAACGCTTTACGGTCAGTCTCTCCGGAAACATCACCACTGGCGGGAACCACATAGGTTGCCGATTCAGCACCATATGCAACATCTACATATCTTCCATCGTAATTGATTGCAAATATATAATTCAAAAAAAATATGGCTGTTATTACAGTCGTCACAATTGCTATAATTCTTTTCGTATTCATTCTTCTACCCATTCTCGTTTAATTATTATTCCGTCAAAATATCTTTTAAAGTCTTTCCTAAATTGTATTTCAACGTTATGAATTTGTCTACCGTGATTATGCACAAAGGAAACACTCATTAACCATTGGCATTGTACTGGAGTAATAGCACCTTTTACTATCAGCATTGTATTGGAGGTACTACCCCCTTTAATATCGGCATATTCTGGCGAAAATCGCACTTTACTATAACTGTAATTTATGGTATTATTTTACAAGCAATATATGGAAGCGCTTATGATCTGTGTATTTTGTATATGTAGCCTTGATAAACACATAAGCAAAACCGCGCCTTCTTGATTAAAAACAAACATATATAGCTAAACGCATAATCCTTTATTAACCATTCTTAGGAACCAAGATTTCAGATAAGGAGCCAATAATGTATAACTTCGAAAACGATTTAGATAAAGAATTAAAGTTTTTAAAATTTCTATTAGAATCAACCAATAACTCACAAAGTGAATCCAGGTCTGGATTCTTGGTAAAAAGAACAGGACGAAAAGGAGATTACTATTATGAAGTTGACAAAAACAGGAGGATTGTCGGAAAACCTCTTAAATCAAATTCACCGCGCGTTATAGAAATCAAGAATCAAAGGAAGCAAAAAGTCTTGATAAGGCGTTTAAAGAATAATATTAACTGTTTGGAGAAAGCGCTTGAGAAAATTCAAAGCATCCACCCGAAAGATATTAACGCTTCTCTGCCATTAGCATACAGAGACTCAGAATTCGGAAATCATATATTGGAAAACGAAGCAGCCACCTTGATGCCTTCTATCGAGGCCAACATTTCCCAAAATAGCACTTATCCCTTCGCAGTTCAAAACATTACAATTGATGGACGAATTGTCCGCTCGCTGGCTGAAGTGATAATATACAATCTGCTGAAGTTTCATGGTATAAAATTTGATTACGAACGCAAAATCACTGTAGCCACTGAGGATGGTTATAAAAAGGAGCTTATTCCGGATTTTACTATTTTCACACCTACGGGTGAAGTTAAGTACTGGGAACATGTAGGTAGATTTGATGACATCGAGTATCGAAAGAGATTCTTTGACAAAATCGTTATTTATTACAGGAATGGAATTGTTCCTGGAGAAAATCTAATTTTAACATTTTCGAAAAAGGACTATTCCGTTGATTCCAGCGAAATAAATAGGATAATAGAAAGTTTGTTGTAGTCTTAATAGAGGGTTTGCGGAACAGTTCGATTTATCATAGCGAGTTTCCGTTCCGCTAGCTCTCATTTTTCATTAAAAATGTTCCGCTTTCCCAACATCAAAGGGTTTGCGGAACAGTTCGATTTATCATAGCGAGTTTCTGTTCCGCTAATTC
>CACXFN010000100.1 GCA_902766915.1 uncultured Eubacteriales bacterium | reverse complement strand
CATCTCTACCAAAAACTATTTGTTCTTCATCATCCGGATCTTGAAAGAATTCTGAAACAGTGACTCCCAAACATTGAAGAATATCTTCCAGTTTTGAAATAGACGGAGATGTAATGTTGGATTCCAGTTGCGAAATAAAGCCCTTTGACACTTCTGCTCTCGCCGCTAATTCTGACTGGGTTAAACCATTTATGATTCTTAATTCTCGAATTTTTTGACCAATATCGGTAATTGACATGAATCTTTCCTTTTATGACCTTTAGATTTTTACACTCTTATATAAATCTTCTGAATTATTATGAGCAGTTACTTATAAACTTTAAGTTTAGTATTTCTAAACTCAGCATATACGATTATATAATAAAAATAATTATAGTCAATAGAATTATTAAAGAATTTATTTAAAGATTTAAATAATTAGATAGCCTAGATAGTTTGAAAGGAAATTGCATTGTAAATACAAAAAAAGATTCCTAATTAATGGCGCCTGAATACAAATTTCAACTCATCATTATGGAATTTTAAGATATAATTATCGATATTAAAACTATATTTATACGATTCTAAGATAGTTCGGAGATATAGCTAAGACATTAGCTTTCCTCTAACCAGTTCTCCCACTTGCTCAATATCCATACCGAGAGCCGCAGCAAATTCACCATAAAGTAAATCCTCGGCCTTTTTCATGAATCTCCTATCAATTTGACCTAGTTTTTTATTATTCTTCTCTGCATCAAGGCCCTTTTCCATTATGGATTTAGTCAAGGATAAGAGGTCTTTACATGTATGCTTATCTATAATACTTTGATAATACTGAGATAGCTGCTGGATGCTCTGTGGCGTATGTATTTCCCATTCAATTTCGTCTAGATTCTCTAATAAGGCTCTTGCTTCTTTTTTTGAGATCACTTTTCTTAGAGAAATTTTATCGCTATCTACAGGCGCATAAAAAACCCCACTCTTATATAAGGGCTCCAAAAAATAGAACAAGGTTTTATCATCTTCATCAGCAAAAGCGGGTCTGCCTATTTTTGAGACCTTGCAGACTCCCATGCCCCCGTACATGACAAGTTCGCCTTCTTTGAACATTAGATGATCACTGCTCCTTATCGCAAAAAATATAGCGGTTTAACATGTTAATTATATCACAAATATTCTGAAAACATAAGTGGAAATTTATTCCTGTCTTTATCTTTCCTTTGTTTTCAGGGCAAAATAATCGGGACAATCAAATGACTGTCCCGATAAATCCATTTAGATTCTTTTGAATATCCAAAATTGTTTTAATCTGTCATGGTAGTAACTCTGATTGCCGGATTCTGTTCCTTGGCTAGATCCTCTATGTCCGCCGCATCTTGTGGCGTAACCGTCATGATGCGATGAACATTTCCTTTACCTATGTGAAGCATCACATCCGGTCTAGCCTTTTTATAGTCAATGGCTATATGAGTTATTTCTGCCCAAGTCCAGGGACTCTCAAAATGCCATCCGGGAAGAAGATATCTAATTTCTACCCCCTTTTCCGTCGCAGCAATGTCCTTGAAGAATAGTGCAGCAAGGCACACCATAAGTGCTAAAGCGCTATAATACAGTTTAAAGGTCGTGATTCCGTAGTATATTACGTAAAGTCCTACAATGAATGCACCTATCCTAACATATATTTTTTTCTCGCGCTGCTTGCTAATATACTCTTCTTCACCATTGAGAACCTTTAGACCCTCACCGGCTTTCCATCGTTCTAACCACATGAAGGATTATTCTCCCCTCATCTGCTTCAATGCTGCAAGAGCAATTGCCTTTCCTTCTTCCGGAGCCTTAGGAGCCTTCTTAGCCTGCTTAATCTTTGTTGAGAAGAGTCCTGTATAGCTTCCGTCAGCATACTTGATGTTGCGTCCCAAGAAGCATGTGATGAAGGCAAGAATCGGGTTGATAATATTCATGAATGCGAATGGGATGTATGTGAATGGAGACATTCCCAAAACGCCAGCCTGATATGCACCGCAGGAGTTCCATGGGCACATTGGTGACCAAAGTGTACCAAGGTCCTCCAAAGTTCTGGAGAGCATGTTTCTTCCAAGGCCAAGCTTGTCATATGTTTCCTGGAACATCTGTCCGGGGATGATGATAGCAAGGTACTGGTCGCACATTGTCCAGTCGCAGAACAGGGAT
>CACXFN010000099.1 GCA_902766915.1 uncultured Eubacteriales bacterium | reverse complement strand
TCTCGGCAACTTATGTTTCTTTGTGATACGGCCGATTTCAGCAAATACATCGTCTATAATAACCAAGGCTTTTGCTCCGTCCCTAATGAGCTTATTGGGTCCCATACTATACACATTGCTTATATTCCCCGGTACGGCGAATACATCCTTACCCTGCTCTACCGCACATTCCGCAGTAATAAGTGCACCGGATCTGGTTCCTGCTTCCACTACTACCACCACTTCAGAAAGAGCACTAATAATTCTGTTTCTGCTTGGGAAATTACTCGGCCTTGGCGGCGTCCCCGGCGGATATTCAGATATCATTAGACCTTCCTTTTTTACAGCCTTATATAGATCCTTATTCTCTGCGGGATAAACCATATCAAGGCCACATCCTATTACTCCTACTGTTTTACCGCCTTCCTCTAAAACCGTCCGATGTGCTGCAGTATCAATGCCTCTAGCCAGTCCACTCACCACAACTATATCGTAAGCAGCAGCTCTTTTTGCTATTTCCTTGGTTACTGCCAAACCATATTTAGTACATCGTCTTGTTCCTACGATTGCGACCGCAGGTCTATCCGCCAAGGTCAAATCACCTTCATAGAAAATTGGCGCCTTATTCTTAACAAAGGTATTTATCTTCTGTGGATAATAAATGGAGTTGGTATCCAATAGGTTTTCATAATTAAATTGATAATTCATGTATTACCTCCTCCTTTCCCTATATTGCAAAGCCTCGGCTAAGTGTTTCTTTTCTATGATTTCCGATTCGCTGATATCTGCAATAGTCCTGGCTATCTTTTTTATTTTTGATGCACTTCTTGGTTCAAGAGACATACTGTCGTAGGCCTGGCCTAATAATCTTCTGGCCTCTGGGCTCATTCTACATATTTCATCAAGGATAGAATCATCAATCTCTGAATTTAGACATATCTTATAATCTTCGTATTTACTATATCTTTTTTTCTGTATCTCCCTGGCCTTAAGTATCTCCTTATGCATTTCCTTGCTACTCTTCCCCTGGCCCCCTGTTAGTTCCACGTATTCAGGACTCATTAATTCAACATGAATATCTATTCTACCAAGCATCGGACCGGACAATCTGGATCTATAGGCCTGAAGTTCTCCGGCGGTACATGTGCATTCCTTCCGCGGATCCCCATAATGTCCGCATTTGCATGGGTTAGTAGCAGCTACAAACATAAAATCGGCGGGATATTTATATGTTTCCCCCGTCCTGTTTATAATCACACATCTACTCTCCATTGGTATTCTTAGGCAATCAATTAAATCTCTTCCCCGCTCTCCCAATTCATCTATAAACAGTACACCCTTGTGGGCCAAAGTAACCTCACCGGGTCTTGGCGGTGTGCCGCTTCCTAACATTCCGGGAATAGTTACGCTCATACCCGGATTTCTAAAAGGCCTTTCCTCTATTATTTGATTTTCATCATCAAGTAATCCTGATACAGAATATATTGAAGTCAATTCAATGATTTCTTCTCTGTTTAAAGGCGGCATAATAAAGGGAAGTCGTTCCGCAATCATGGTTTTACCTGTTCCCGGACTGCCAGTCATTAAAATACCATGACCCCCTGCAGCAGCAATTGTAATAGCACGCTTTACATGTTCTTGTCCCTTTATGTCTCTATAATCAAGAGGAGGATTAAACTCCTTTTCAATACAGTCAAATATCAACTTATCGGATGAATCTTTATGTACTAATAAATCCTCTATATCATTTAAATAATAAGTGACATCTCTAAGGCTTCTGGCACCTAAAACTTCTATTCCCTCAACAAGTAGCGACTCCTTCATATTACCTATTGGAACAATTACTTTCTTTATACCGGCATTACGAAGAATCTTTACCATGGGCATAATACCTTTACATCTATTGATATTTCCTGTTAAAGAAAGCTCTCCAAGGAAGGCTATGTCCCCGATTTTTAAATCTGAAACCTGCCCGGAAGAAAGTAAGATGCCTATGCACATAGCCAAATCAAAATGGCTCCCCCTTTTACGTAGCCAGGCTGGCGCTAAATTTATAGTTATCCTCTCTCCAGGGAACTCGTGTTTTGTAGCAATTATGGATGATCTAAGTCTAGCAGATGCTTCCTTTACAGTTGTATCACCTAACCCAATTATATTTATATTAGGTAATCCTCTGGCAATATCCGTTTCAACATCGATTAATCTTGCTTCCATTCCATTAATAGAGGCAGTTTTTACCTTTGATAGCATTTATACCACCCCCTCAATATGGTTTACCATAACTTCAATTACATCAATACTATAGTTAAAATCAAAATTACAGCACCCACAATTTTTGAGATTATGATTCAAATTCTTGATGTAAATTTCAGCAGTATTTGTGATATGTTTAATCTTCTCTGCTGTAACCGCTTCTCTCGGCAAACCAAAAATGGTATCAGATCTAGTCTTAACTTCCACAAAATGAATAGTTCCTTCATGTAAAGAAATAATATCTATTTCTCCAACCTTTGTTCTGTACCCTCTTTCCAGGATTTCATGTCCCTTAGCTTGTAAATAGCTACTCGCCATGAATTCTCCGGATTTTCCTAATGCTATTTTGTCCATATTTAATCCTTTCAAATTCCTTGACGAATAAGAATAATAAGTCAAAAACAAAATTGACATTTGTTTCCAAAATAATAACATATGGAAACATTAATGTCAATTAATTCCATGGGATTATTTGTATATTACTATATCTTTTATTATTTATAGCTAGATAAACTTTTCTATTACAAAGGCCACCCCGTCTTCTTCATTTGATAATGTCACATAATCAGCCTGCTCTTTAACAATATCTTCTGCATTATCCATGGCAATTCCAATACCGGCTAGTTTTATCATTTCCAAATCATTTGGATTATCACCGCAGGCCATTAGTTCTTCCTTTAAGATTCCTTCTCGCTCCATCAAAACCCTTAGTGCGTCTGCCTTACTGGTGGTTTTACCACCCAGTTCATTGTTCAATGGAACAGAAGATGTAAGGTGGACATTTTCAATAGACTTTAATACCCCTTCCATTAACGCCTTCTGA
>CACXFN010000098.1 GCA_902766915.1 uncultured Eubacteriales bacterium | reverse complement strand
GGATGTGGCTCAGCTTGGTAGAGCGTTGCGTTCGGGACGCAAAGGCCGCAGGTTCAAATCCTGTCATCCCGACCAATGGAATACCGCTAAATTTCAAAGGTTTGGCGGTTTTTTCTTTGCCTATGATTTCATTGCTTACCAATGTTCCTTGACATGGAATTTGTGACATATATAATTTATGTATGAAATTTTAAATATTTTCGTATGCTTATTCATAATTTGGAGGGATTAATGGATAACGACAATAATTATAGCAATAACGACAACTACAGCAATAAGGATAATAAAGATATTAATGAGGAGCCAAGGCAGCAGTACCAGCAATATCAGCAGGCCCAGTACCAGCAATATCAGCAGCAACACCAGCAACACCAGCAACAGCAGTACCAGCAACACCAGCAGGCCCAGTACCAGCAGCAGTCATACCAATATCAGCAGCACCAGCAACCGTATCAGAATCCTGCACAATATGCATATGACAATGGTGCGGCAATTCAACAGAAAAAGAAAGGCATGCCGGGATGGTTAAAGGTCATTCTAATCATTTTCGCAATTCTTTTGTTTATTGTCCTCTTAACCGTAGGCTGTACGGTTGCATTAAATAAGCTGGTAGGAACCGGATTAGAAGAAACGGAAGAATACATTTTCCTGGATGATTATATTGGGGTTGTTTATTTGGATGGCACTATCACTGATGGGGAAAGCGGCGATGGATATAACCAGAGGTGGATGCTAAACCGTATTGATGACATGGCTACGGATTCCAAAAACCAGGGTTTGGTATTATCTATTAATACACCGGGAGGAAGTGCATATGCATCCGCAGAATTATATAAAACATTGATGGCATATAAGGAGTTAACGGATAGACCACTTTATGTTTATTTATCCAGCCAAGCTACTTCCGGGGGATATTATGCGGCTGTAGCTGGTGACAAAATTTATGCCAATGAGGAATGCTGGACGGGATCAATAGGAGTGGTGATAAGTGGTCTCTATGATTTATCCGGATTGTTTGAAAAATACGGTATCAAGGCAGAAAATATTGTTTCCGGAAAAAACAAGGATATGGGATCCAACATTAAGCCTATCACCGATGAGCAGAGAGAAATTTTCCAGGGGCTTGTGGACGATACATTTAACAGATTTGTTAAGGTGGTAGCGACGGGGCGCAATATGCCTGAGGACAAGGTTAGAGAACTTGCAGATGGTCGCATTTATACTGCAAGCCAGGCACTGGATAATGGATTGATTGATGAAATTGGAACATTGGAAGATACAGTGATTGCAATGCAAGATAAATACGAGTTGGGCAATGCCGATATTCAGGTCATGCATTATACACCAAAGCCGGATATTAGAAGTTATTTGGGATTCAACAGTCAGGATATAGATCCGGAGGACTATAGCGATTTATCCCGCCTTCTGAATATGCTGGAAAGGGGAGAAACCTTTGAATTGCTCTGCCTGGCACCAATTCAGAAATAAAAAACTAACAGTACATACGATAAAACGGTGCATACGACAAACATTGCCTACGATAAAACAGTACCTACGATAAAACATTACCTACGAAAACAGTAATTACGAAAAAGAATGGTGAATGAATCATAGTTCTAATAAATGACTAAGTATTAATTAAAAGAATGGAGAGAAGCAGTGCTGGATAATAAATTAAAGGATGCCACTAAGGAAAAACTAAAAAGAGAGGCATTGAGAAATGCGCAGGAAGCGTCAGCGTTAACCAGAAATTTTAGCAATAAGAAGAGAGTTGTAGTAAAGGTTGGTTCCTCGTCCCTCACCCATGAAGAAAGCGGGAAACTGGATTTGATTAAACTAGAGATTCTGGTAAGAGAACTAACGGATTTAAGAAACAGTGGTATAGATGTTGTATTGGTAACCTCCGGAGCTATAATGGTTGGAAGAACAGCTCTGGGTGTTGACCATAGACCTGATAGAATAGAAGAAAAACAGGCCTGTGCAGCTGTAGGACAAGCCAGGCTAATGATGATGTACCAGAAGCTTTTTGCCGAATACAATCAAAGCTGTGGTCAGGTTTTAATTACAAAGGATAATTTCCTAAGCGAAGAGGCATCAAGTAATGCGAAGAAGACTTTTGGTGAACTTCTGAAACTGGGTGTAATACCAATTGTAAATGAAAATGATACTGTTGCTACTTCTGAAATCGAATCATTGGCTGTCTTTGGGGATAATGATACTCTTTCAGCCGTTGTAGCAAACCTGGTGGATGCAGATCTGTTGATTCTTTTATCAGATATTGATGGACTCTACACATCTGATCCTCATAAGGATCCGAAAGCCGAGTTCATTAAGACTGTAACAAGCATTGATAATCAAATTCTTTCTATGGGTAAGAGTTCTACAGGTAGCACCGCGGGAACCGGAGGAATGGCTACAAAACTCACCGCAGCCCGTATAGCAACAGGCTCAGGCATAGATATGATTATAGCAAGTGGCGATGATTTCCACATTATTCATCATATTATGGAAGGCGAACCAATCGGAACATTGTTTACCGCAAATGAGAATCGCCATCTAAACCTTGCTGAGTATTTATAGTTTAGGACAATTGGTTTTAGAAAAAGAGGTGTGTATGAGTTTAATTACTATTTGTGAAAATGCGAAGAGGGCATCCCGGGAGATTGGGATTTTGGATACGAATACGAAGAATCAGGTGCTTAGAGCCTGTGCTGATGCCATTATTGAAAGTGCTGCATTTATTCTGGGAGAAAACAAAAGAGATCTGGCAGAGGGACGCAAGAAGGATATGCCGGAACACATGTTGGATAGATTGCTTCTTACGGAAAGCAGGTTAGAGGATATGGCCAATGGACTTCGGGAAATCGCAACCTTGTCCGATCCTGTGGGAGAGGTAATATCCATGACCAAGAGGCCAAATGGACTTCTGATTGGACAAAAGAGAGTTCCCTTGGGAGTAATCGGTATTATCTATGAGGCTCGTCCAAACGTAACCAGCGATGCCTTTGGCCTTTGCTTTAAAACAGGAAATGTAGTAATACTGAAGGGTGGTAGTGATGCCATAAACAGCAATATCGCCATTGTAAGCATTCTTAGAAGAGCGATTAATTCATTGGGAATTAATGAGGATGCTGTTCAGCTAATAGAGGATACATCCCATGAAACTGCAACGGAATTCATGAGGATGAATGGTTATATCGATGTACTTATTCCAAGGGGCGGAGCGGGACTTATTCAGACGGTTGTAAAAAACAGCACCGTACCCGTAATAGAAACAGGTGTAGGTAATTGTCATGTATTCGTTGATGAAAGTGCGAATATAGAAATGGCGCTTAGAATCATCAAGAACGCCAAAACCCAGAGAATGAGTGTTTGCAACGCATGCGAGTCCCTCCTGGTTCATAAAGGAATCGCAGAGAGGGCCTTACCTAAGATAACCGGGATGCTGGCAGAAAGCGATATCGAAATGTATGGGGACGACCAATCAATTGCTATTTCAAATCAACGTAGATCGCCGAATGAATCCGAGTCAAATAAAGATGAATCCGAGTCAAATAAAGTTGTAACGATTTTGGAAGCAACAGAGGAAGATTGGGGAAGAGAATACCTTGATGCTAAGATATCCATCAAGGTTGTGGAGGATATTGACGAAGCGATTGACCACATCAATAAGTATAATACAGGGCATTCGGAGACTATAGTAACTAAGAATTATGAAAATGCTCAGAAGTTCTTGGAAAGAATTGATGCTGCAGCAGTCTACGTAAATGCCTCTACCAGGTTCACAGACGGATTTGAGTTTGGGTTTGGGGGAGAGATAGGAATAAGTACGCAGAAACTTCATGCAAGAGGTCCAATGGGATTGCTTGCGCTAACCAGCTATAAGTATATAATTTATGGAGATGGCCAAATTAGAGAATAAGTTTACACAGTCAATGAAAGGATGGCAAGGGTAAATCAGATGACAGAATATGCACCAGTTAAAGAGGGTAAAGTTCGTGAAATCTATGATGCCGGAGATAGTCTAATAATGGTTGCTACAGATCGCATTTCAGCCTTTGATGTGATACTTAAAAACCTTGTTCCCGGCAAGGGTGAAGTCTTAACTAAAATGTCCAAGTTTTGGTTCGATTTCACATCCGACATAGTTCCCAATCATGTGGTATCAACAGATGTAAATGATATGCCTGAGTTCTTTCGGAATAAGAGTTTCGAAGGACGAAGCATGATGTGTAAAAAACTCACCATGCTACCGGTAGAATGTATTGTAAGAGGGTATATTACCGGAAGTGGGTGGACCAGTTATCAGAAAACAGGAGAAGTTTGTGGAATCAAATTGCCGGAGGGGTTGGTGGAATCGGATAAGTTGCCCGAACCTATTTATACTCCCAGCACCAAGGCGGAGATAGGTGATCATGACGAAAATATTTCTTTTGAAAAAAGCATAGAAGTAATCGAAAAAGAATTCCCGGGCCATGGCGAAGAATATGCAACAAAGATTAGGGACTATACTATTTCGCTATATAAAAAATGTGCGGAACATGCACTTGAAAGAGGTATAATCATTGCCGATACGAAGTTTGAATTCGGTATTGATGAAAAGGGTGATGTGGTTATTGGTGATGAAATGCTTACTCCTGATAGCAGTCGATTCTGGCCATTGGAAGGATATGAACCCGGCAAATCCCAGCCGAGTTTTGACAAGCAATTCGTTAGGGATTGGCTAAAGGCAAATCCGGACAGTGACTATAATCTTCCGGAAGAAGTCATTCAAAAGACAATCGATAAATATTGGGAAGCGTATAATCTTTTGACATAATTAAGAACAGATATCAAATGGAAAAGCATATTAATTGTGACATCTGTATAATAGGAGGAGGAGCTTCGGGATTGGTTGCTGCCATCAAGGCGCATGATGTTAATGCTGAGGCTTCTATTGTTGTTTTGGAAAAGCTGTCCCAGCCGGGCAGCAAGGTGGCCGCTTCCGGAAATGGAAGATGTAATCTATCCAATATTCAAAGTCCTGAATGGGAGAAGTCCTCCGCGTTCTTTTCTTCTATTGGTCTATTCACAAGGATCGATTCAGAGGGGAGAATATATCCCTATTCGGAAGATGGAAGAGATGTGGTATCTATACTAAAGAAGGCATGTGAGAATCGCGGAATAATTATTTTAACGCGGAGAGAAGTGACATCCATAAGGAGCATTTACAAAACAGGAGAAAGGGAAGAAAGGGAAGAAAAGTCGATTAAAGCAAATGAAGAAAGCTTTATAGTTAGTACGACTTTTAATAAACCTAAAGCCTATAGACCTTCCGGACTTACATTAAAAACAATTAACCTTTCTTTAGAGGGCATTATGGAAGAGGATTCCTTTGATGTGGTCTCTAAAAAGGTGCTGATAGCCACCGGTGGGAAATCTAAACCGAAGATGGGAACCACAGGCGATGGCTATGGATTTGCAAGAACCTTAGGACACACCATAAATCCTTTGATCCCGGTTCTTACCGGTATTGAGGTGGTTGAGTTTAGTGATGGGGAGGCCGGGAAAAATAATAAATATAGGGAACTGGCAGGTATTCGCCAGAAATGCTGCCTTAGTCTTTATTCAGATAATGAAACTATATTTCAGGAGAGGGGCGAAATACAGTTTACGGACTATGGTATTTCAGGTATTTGCACCTTTGATATGACGAGGTTTTTAAAAGGGAAGGACTTTTCTAATTATTTAATTGAAATAGATTTTGTTCCGGACTACGCGGTTGCCGATCTGGAAGAAATGATATATGAACGCTCAAACAGCATTCGGTCAATAGTAAAGGCGCCTTTGGCCAACCTTATTTATTCGTCCCTTGATCTAAAGGAGAGGGAAAAGGATAATCCGGAAAACATAAACAGGAAACTTGCGAGCGCATTAAAGCATTTTATCTTGCATCCGGAAAAACTGAGAGGTTGGGATATGGCACAGGTAACAAGAGGCGGTGTGCCGCTTTCCGAAATAGATGAAGAGACAGGAGAATCCCTGTTAATCCCCGGTTTATACTTTTCAGGTGAAATGCTGGATGTGGATTTTCGCTGCGGAGGGTTCAATCTTCAGCACGCCTGGACTTCCGGAATTCGTGCAGGTAAGGCAATGGGAGAGTCCGTCTATCTATAGCTCGTCTATTTATATGGGCTTACATCCAAATGAACCAAACCAATAGATATCCTGTAATAACTGCAGCTAAGGTGAAGGGCACACTGTAGGACATGAATTCCTTCGTTCCTACTGAATGGCCCTCTTTTCTTAATAGACCAAGTCCTGTTATATTGGCGCTTGCACCTATGGGAGTAATATTTCCTCCCAATGTTGCGCCGACCAACAGACCAAAATACATCAGATTTGGATGAATGCTAATACCTCCTGCCTGGGAAAGCTCCTGGCTAACTATGGCAACTACAGGAAGCATGGTGGCGGTATAAGGAATATTATCAATGAAGGCTGAACATAATACAGACATCCAAACAATAATGCTATAGACAATGAATATGGAAGTTCGACTTCCATCGCCGCTAATACTTGCTATTGTATCGCCTATTATATCAATAATGCCTGCCTTGGTTATTCCCCCGATTACAACAAATAGTCCTGCTAAGAGGAATAGGGTATAATAGTCGATTTCTTTAAATGCATTTTTAAGAGTCTCCGTGCTTTTGGTTTTAATTGTTGCACGTATAATTCCAATGGTAAAAAAGAAAATACAGATTAGTCCGTTTGAAATCTCCGGTTTATAAAACTGTCCCGGTGCCGCATTAGACTTATATGGAATAAAGGATGTGCCGATTAGAGTGAGAACGGTTAATAGAAGAAGAACCGTTGGAAACTTATCCTCCACATGAGTGCGTTGGTTTAGATAAACCGATGCGGTTTCCTTTCTCATCTTAAATAGGATAATCAATGCGCTGACAAGTGCCCCCAATTCGGTTACCCAAAACATTCCCATCTTTCCTTCAACAAAGAAGAAGTCTGTAAAATCAAGGTTTGCAGCCTTTGCCAAAAGGATTGATGTGGTATCGCCCACCAAGGTGGCGGCGCCTTGTAAATTGGATGAAATTGAAATACAGATAATGGCGGGAACAGGTGAGATTTTTAGCTCCTTACAAAGTGCGATTGCCACAGGTGCAACCATCAAAACTGTAGCCACATTGTCAACAAAGGCGGAAATGATTCCGGCAAATAGAGATAGGACGACCACTAACCATTTTACACTGTGCAGTCTGGATACAAGTAGATCACTCATGAGTTTAGGCATATTCGATTCTATAAACAAGTACACAGTGCCCATAGTTCCTGAAATCATCATTAGGACGTTCCAGTCTATTTGTTTTAGAGCATCCAATAATCCATATTGAAAATCAGGGAAAAAGCCTATGGTTCCGGCAATTACAAAAATAGCCGCAGATGCAATAGCCACATAGGGTCTAATCTTCTGAAAGGCAAACATGAGTACATATGTGATTACAAATAGTATAGCGGCAAATAAAGTTAAGCTCTGCAAATCCAACTCCTAAGAATCTTATTAATTACAAACAGATTATTATATATCATAGATAATCATACACTGTCAAGATAAGTATTGGATGTATTTTTTTATTATTTGTATGGTATAATGTAGTTGTATTAGCGTGTTTTATAAAGGGATTTAACAGGGATAGAGTAATGAGGTCTGACAGAAGGAAGAGTACAAAGAAAAAAGGAAGAACAGTCTATTGGACTTTGATGGGGATTCTATTAGCTTGCATTATCATTCCGTCAGGTATTCTTGGCGGTATTTTGATATCCGAATCAAAGGGCCTTCCTGATTATAAAATAGGTAATACTGGCGACCTTTCGAACTTCAATCCAAGTTTTCTGCAAACAATGAAGGATGATTCCCAAGACGAAGATGCCCAGGAGGCTGAAGTACCGGAGTCAAATACAGAAAAGGAGGAGGCTGAAAAAGAGGAAGCCGAAAAAGAAAAAGAGAAGGAAGAAGAGAAGGAAAAGGAAAAGAAGTATAAGAGGAGTGTAAGTGCTTCTTCCACGTTGCCGGATGATGGAGGAGTCAATTATGTAGCGAGAAATCTCTACGATGGCAATCTATCTACCGCATGGTCAGAGGGAGTATTTGGGCCGGGAGTAGAGGAATGGATTACTGTATCCTTTGATGAACTCATTCCGGAAGCAATAAAAATATATAATGGATATCAAAAATCCGAAACTCTATATTATAGTAATTGCAGGATTTGCGATGCGGAGATTCAGTTCTCCAATGGAAAAAAATATGCCATAACCTTGATGGAGGATTATGGCACGGGTCAGGTTGTATATTTTCCGGACCTTGGGGAAGCAAATTCCTTTAAACTTACAATCAAAACTATCTACGAAGGTAGTCAATGGGATGACACAAATATTTCCGAGATAGAAATATTCAATCCGGAAGAGCAGGATATGTATTCAGAGATACTCATTTATGCTGTGGAGATTTAAGCCTGAGCTATTCTGCTATTAGGCATTTTCCTGTCATCTCAGTAGGTATCGGAACACCGGCCAATGTAAGCAAAGTAGGCATGATATCTGAGAGCCTGCCTCCATCCGATAGTTTCTTTGGTTCATTGGCAATATGATAGAGGGGCACCGGATTCAGAGAATGCTGGGTTAGCGCATTGCCATTATCGTCAATCATTTCATCGGAATTACCATGGTCGGCGGTCAGAAGTATCTGGCCGTCTTTTTCAATGATTCTTTCCACTATTCTCTGGACGCAATTATCAAGGGCTTCTATGGCCTTTATGGCTGCCTCCATAACGCCGGTATGTCCAACCATGTCGGAATTGGCAAAATTTAAAATGATGAAATCGTATTTATCTGAATCAATAGCTTCAATAACATTATCCGTAACTTCGAATGCACTCATTTCCGGCTTTAGATCATAGGTTGCCACCTTAGGTGAGGGTACCAGGATTCGGTCTTCACCCGGATATGGTTCTTCTACCTGACCATTAAAGAAGAATGTGACGTGGGCATATTTTTCCGTTTCTGCTATTCTAAGCTGTGTCATGCCAAGGGATGAGATATATTCTCCGAAAGTGTTTTTAGGAGTTTCCGGTGGATATGCCACTTCTACATTGGGCATGGTTGCATTGTATTGACACATACATACATAGGTGAGATTATGGTAATTCTTTTTTCTTTTAAAACCTCCCAGAGTACCCTGGTTTTCTGAGGATTCAAAGTCGTTGTCTACGAAGGCTCTTGTTATTTCCCGAGCTCTATCCGGTCTAAAATTAAACATTATCATGGAGTCTCCGTCCTGGACGGCATATTCCATATCGTTAATCGACGGATGTGGGAGATTTGCATTTAGAGCACGTTTTGCTTCGTCCTTTTCTACAGGCATCAATGCATCGCCGATTACCGTAGGAATGACAAATTCATCGTTTTCATCGTTTGCATATGCAATGTCGATGGCTTCAATTGCGGTTGACGCTCTGCGTCCTTCTCTGAGAGTCATGGCATCATATGCAAGTTCAACTCTGTCCCAGCGTTTATCTCTATCCATGGCATAATAGCGCCCGGAGATCAATACGATCTTTCCCAGACCTATTTCCTCCATATACTTTTCTAAATCTTCAATATATGTTTTGGCGCAGCGAGGAGGTACGTCACGACCATCCAGATATCCGTGAACATAGACTCTTTCCACACCATAATCCTTGGCCATCTTAATGAGAGCTTTTAGATGATCGATATGACTATGGACTCCACCGTCAGAAAGGAGCCCCAGTAAATGAAGCGCAGGACTGCGAGAAGCTTCCGGATCAGATATATTGGCATTATTTCCTGTAGCGTTTTCCATGGCTTTGATCAGAGCAGGGTTATTAAAGAATTCTCCTTCTTCAATTTCCTTAGTGATGTGGGTTAATTCCTGATAGATAACTCTACCTGCACCGATGTTTAGGTGTCCCACTTCGGAGTTTCCCATTTGTCCATCGGGAAGACCGACAGCCATGCCGCAGGCATCCAGTGTTGTTCCCGGATATTTATTAAAGATAGCATCAAGGTTTGGGGTATTAGCCTGCTTAATGGCATTTCCCTCATATTTATTGCTGACTCCGAATACATCCAGAATCATTAGCATCGTTGGTCTATTATTTATTTTCATTTTGTTCTCCGTTATTATTCTCAAATTTGAGCATATCTAATTCTCTTATTTCAATAATTATACACCAAAATAGGGCATTATAGACCCTCGATATAAAACATTTCAAATAAAATGGCGGGTTTCCGGACATGCCGTAGTTCCGTATTTTTGGACAAGGCGCTTTGGACTAAGTATCTTTATTTTGATATAATGGCCCTATGAAGTGGACAAAGGAACAACAATTAGCGATAGATTTAAGAGATAAAAACATTCTGGTGGCTGCGGCTGCAGGCTCCGGAAAGACCTCTGTTTTAGTTGAAAGAATCCGAAAAATGGTTTGCGAAGAGGGTGAACCCATTCGGGGTTTTTTGGTTGTGACTTTTACCAATGCTGCAGCTGCTGAAATGAAGGAAAGGCTTCGTCAGTCTCTATCAAAGGAGTTAGTGGTTTCTGAAGAAAGGAAAAATGAAAAAAAAGAGATTGACCCAAAGCGAATTAAGTATTTGAAGAAGCAGCTTATGGATTTGGAGTCTGCCAATATCTCAACTTTCCACGCTTTTGGTCTATCGGTTATAAGACGTTTCTTCTATAAACTTGATATTGAGCCGGGGTTTTCCACTGCCGATGAAACTGAAATCGCTATTATGAAGGAAGAGGCTATGGATCAACTGCTGGAAGAGGAATTTGGAAGATTTGATTCCGACTTCATCGAATTCATGGATGCCTATAGTGGTGATAGATCTGATTTTACCATTAGGAATCTTATCTTTGATGCCTATACAAAACTGATTTCCATGCCCCATGCATATGAATGGATGGAGGATAGGATAGGGGAATTGGAGATTCTACCTGAAAGCATAGAGAAAGATTTGACGGATAATAAAATCATGAAATTAATGCTTCAGGATATTGATTCGGGTTTAAAAACCGCAAGGGAAGCCTATGAAGGTGGAGCAAGGATTTTAGATGAATGTGGTCTTAACTATCTTTCGGAAAAGCTTAGAGGTAATGAGATTGAAAGATGCAATAAATCTATAGAGGCTTTAGGTTCCGGTGATGCTCTACGAATCCTTAAAAATGAAATAAATCAAAAATCATCAACCCTTACTGCAAAGAAGGAAGATAAGGAAGTATTTGAGGAAATCAAGGATAGGGTAAAGGAGTTTAGAGATGTGGGGAAGGATTCTCTAGATAGAATTAATGACGCATATCTTTCTTTAGACTTTGACCTTCAGATTAGGATTGTTTCAGATACCGCACCATATTTAAAGACCTTACTTAGGTTAATCAAGTCCTTCAACTCTAAATACAAGGGAATCAAAAGGGAACAGAATCTTATCGACTTCGACGATATAGAGCATTATTGCCTGGAAGCATTGGAAGATGATGAAGTCGCAGATTATTACAGGAGTATAATAAAGCATATTTTTGTTGATGAATATCAGGATACTAACCTGATGCAGGAAGCTATAATCCAGAGGATTTGTGGGAAGAGAAATCTTTTCATGGTGGGCGATATAAAGCAGAGCATCTATAGATTTAGATTGGCAGAGCCATCAATCTTTCAGGAGAAATACAGAACCTACAGCTCGGGAGAGAGTAATGACCATTTTGCTATAGATTTAAATGAAAACCATAGAAGTAAGGGACCGATTATCGATTATGTTAATTCCGTATTCGAACCAATTATGGAAGGCTATGATGATAGAGCTGCCCTCCACTGTGGTATGATTTATGATGAAAACTATCATGGTGAGTATGATCGAAGCCCCGACCTTAGAGTTTTGATATCAGAGACAGATGAGGATGAATCCATAGTATCTGATTTAGAAGACCTTACCACCCTTGAGCAAGAGGCCCATTATGTTGCGGGAATCATCCGGGAAAACCTGGGGCAACTCTTTTACGATAATAAAATGAATCCGCCGGGACTTCGCCCATTAAAACTATCGGATATAGTGATATTAAGGAGAAGCATCATAGGTTGTGAGGAAACCTATGGAGAAATCTTAAAGGAATACAGTATTCCGTCCCATGTGGAAGGAGATGACGGCTATTTTGATACCATGGAAATATCGGGATTCCTGGACTTGATTCGTGTGATTGATAACATTAGAAGAGATGTATCTTTAATCGGAGCCCTTCACTCAGAGGTCTTTGATTTCTCTGCTGAGGAACTTGCTCTAATTAGAATCAATCATAAAGAGGGAAGCTTTGCTGACGCATTTTTGGATTTGGTCTTAGAGGAAGATTCTGAGTCGGATGCAGGTGAAGGAATCGGAGAAAAAGCCAGGGATGAGGGTGAGGGCATTAGAGAAAAGG
>CACXFN010000097.1 GCA_902766915.1 uncultured Eubacteriales bacterium | reverse complement strand
TGCGTAGTTTGTCGGTTTACCATCATCTATTTCTACCAAATAACCTGAGCCGGGCTGAACCATCCACTGCCACATATCCTCTTTTTCTCCCGGGAAGAAGCTGTCCATTATATCACTTATAACTCCTCCGTGACATATAATAACAGACATGATCTCCTCGCCGCTATGTCTTGTTGACAGTTCCTTTAATCTATGCCTGGCAATTAATTCCTCTGTGCCCTCTTTGACCCTGGCATGAAATTGATTAATCGATTCTCCCCCGGGAAGAACCACTTCCCCTGTTTCATCATTCAGCCATTCCTGGAATAGTTCGTCCTCTTTTAGTTCATCAAAGCTGTGGGCCTCATATTTGCCGAATTCCATCTCTCTAAGGTTCTTCAGCGGTTCAAATGGTTGATCGCCAAATAGTATTTCCAGCGTTTCCTTTGTTCTTACCAGGCCAGTTGTAAAGAATTGGACATGATTAGGAAGCTTAGGATAAACCCCTGCTTCGCGTTGCCCTATCAATGCCTCTTTTCCCTCATCCAAGAGAGGTAGATCCAAGCCACCGTAAAACCATTTATTCTTATTTCCCTCGGTGATGCCATGTCTTAGCATCAATATATGTGATGACATATTATGCACCTATTTTAGACGAGTAGGAAGTCCGCAAAAAATCCGATATACACCGGTTGCGGACTCTGCCAATCGGATCAGCGCACGGCCGTTAGCTTCTCTAAATCCGCGATCCTCTGCATCCATGGGAACCAACCCCTGAGAGACATCGTTCATGACGATAATCGGAAAGGGAGCCTTATCCGGTGTCTCATCCTTACTTACACCTTTTATTAAATCCCCAATCCATTTATCGGAATCCAGACCGCGCTCTACCATCAATCGAATATATGCATCCAATCCATAGATACACTTTGCTCCCTTGGAATGTTCGGTAATGATTGCATCCACACCGTAATTCAAATCCTGGTCGTTTTTGGAGGCTGCCATATTGCACAATTCAAGAATGTTAAGGATATCGCCTTCTGCGATTCCAAATTCTTTCTTTGCAAATTCCAATTTACCTTGATATGCTCCGCCGAATACTAAAGTCATCTTTGCGTGTCCTCTCTAAACCTGCCCTCTCTGAACGCGCCCACTCTAAACAGGAAGCGCAAGTGTAACGGAGAGAGCCAAAAGTCCAATCAGTTCTCCCATACAGATTGAAAACCCGGCGATATCTCCGCTCATTCCACCAAGATTTCTTCTGGCAAGTTCAACAGAAATCCTCGTACCAAGTAAAGTGCACACTGCAGAAACCAAGAGAGGATAAAGAGATACCAGTGATACCCCTCTTGTGATTCTAAATGCCAGCACCAGGTTTATTATTATCAAAATTATTAGTATTACGATAACCTCTAATGTCAAAAGGCCCACATGCCTTCCTTGATTGCCCCTTTCTCTTCCGGAGGCCCCATCCGGTTTTCTTTCAGTCTCCGGTTTTCCTTTAGCTTCCGGTTTTCTTTCAGCATATTGGCTGGTTTCAAGGGGCTTTAGCCCGAGAACACACGCACCTGCCGCCGCCCTTGATATTACGGGAATCACTATTAGAGGAAGGGAATTAATAATGGGAACCAATTTGTATGATACCGTATAGGAAATTGTAATCGTTGCCATCACTCTTTCTGTGATAGCAGAGAATGCAGCGAATGTTCCAAGCACCATGAAGATCATGGATATTACAGCAAAGGCTCCTACATTGGAATCCTTCAGAATACGCTGACGCTCTGCTAGATCCCGCCTTGATAGAATAGCATCGCAGCAGTCCATGAAACCATCCGCATGCATGAACCCGGAGACGCCAAAGGCGAACAGCGTCATAAAAAAGGCTGTCACCGGGATAGGAGTAAAGATCCAACTGTATAACGCTCTCACGAAAACAATCAGCAAGAACTCTATGAGTCCGGCGATTAATCCAACCATGGGAAGAAGCGAGAGCATTTCCTTTCTTAAGTTGTTGTCCCAGACTTTCTTTGGGCATGGAATACTGAGAAAATTGCCCCATGCCATGAAGAAAGCAGTAATATGCTTGTTCATGTTTTACTTTTTATGATTAATGGAGATACCAGCTGTTATTTCAATAACCTCATCACACGCCTCAGCCAGCTTTCTGTCTACGTACGCAAGACCTCGCCGGTAAACCTCTGTATAGTCGTTTTCTATTCTCTCTTTGTAATCGATTTCGGCGTAGATATAATCTGAAACAAAGATAACATTCTCTACCCTATTGGCAAAGTTAAGTAGATCTTCTGCAACGGTCTCCGCCGCCCTTTCATCATAGCCGAAGCTTACCGTAGCTGCCCTATCCCCCGTGTCTCCGGCTTCAATTCCGTCGCTTATATCCTCAATCGCTTCAGCCCTCATTTCATCTTCTTCAGAGGATGCTTGGACATATTCAGCCGGGAACATGGCATTTGATAGAATCGCTGTAACACTATCGACTAAAAACACCCCTCGTAAATCTGCTTGACAAGAGTCATCCACCAAGTCACTTAACCCGAAGGGTTTTTCTAAGGTTTCGAACCCCCATCCTTCCCGCTCCTTTAGGTGGCGGGCAATTCTTGCCTCGTCTTCCCCGTCATGGGGAATCATGGTGGCAACATAATAGAGCGGCAGATTTTGCGAATCCGCTAAATCCTTTGCCCTTTTTTGGGCATAATATGATTTTCCGTTTTTTGCACCGCCGCTTATGAATATTTTCATTTTTAATATTAGTTAGTTATGCTTTTAGTTATACTTTGATAGCTTGCTTATGCACTTTCACTATCTCTTACGTCCGTCGAATTGACCGTCCTTACGGAATTCGTCCAGATACTTTGAATCCACCTGAGCTTCCTCCAGGCTCCACATATTATTCATCACTGCACAGGCAGCTTCTATAATCTTAAATGCAATCGGGCATCCGCTTCCTTCTCCCAGCTTCAGGCCCAGGTCGTACATGGGTTCAATCCCAAGAAGTTCCGATGCCGCACCGTATGCCCCCTCCAGAGATTTATGGGATGCGAACATATAGTCCTTTGCTCTAGGCGCAATCTTTACCGCCAATAGCGCCGCAGCAATTGATATAACGCCATCTATTACCACAGGAATTCTGTGAATCGCTGCCCCGAGGTATACACCTACCATGCCTGCAATGTCGTATCCACCTACCGTGGAGAGAAGCCCGATGGGATCAATTACACCTTCCTTCTCCGGCGAAATCTCATCCTTATATTTAATCAAAGACTCCGCAATTATATGCTTCTTTATTTCAAGTCCTTCATCACTTAGGCCGCCGCCTCTTCCTACGATTTCATTTATGTATTGATAGAGGCTCCAAATCGGTTTGTTTTGGTTGTGCATGGTGAGTGCGGTTATGATTGCAGATGCTGTAGTGGTATTTCCGATTCCCATCTCACCGACTCCGATTAGGTTCTTTCCTGCAGCACTGCAAACTCCGGC
>CACXFN010000096.1 GCA_902766915.1 uncultured Eubacteriales bacterium | reverse complement strand
TACTACAGTAACTAAGCCTGCAAGCAATGTTCCGCGTACTGGTGATCAGACTAATATAGGAATGTGGGTAGGTATACTGGCAATAGCAGTCCTGGTAGCATTGATAGCGTTCCTTATCAGGAAACGAAATAACAAATAGACGTATTTACGTCTTATCTAACTCGACAATGTTCGGGACTCCAATAATTGATGTTCATCATCGAGGGGGAGATTCGAACTACATAAAAGCACTTAGTCATTAGACTAAGGCACATACCTATTTGGGGGCTGCTTCGCACAAGGCGGCCCCCGTTCCTTTACTATATAAATCCCTGATTATCCATTTAGAATTATTGCTCTATGGCAATCTTTGATGTATAATTATTGCATAAATAAAAAATGAAGGAGGTCCTCCAATGGGAAGACACGGAACAATTGCCGGACGTAAGGCGGCTCAGGATTCAAAGCGTGCCGCTATGTTCACCAAATATGCCAAGGCTATTACAGTTGCTGCTAAGGATGGTGGCGATCCGGATTATAATGCAGGCCTTAGGGTTGCAATAGAAAAGGCTAAAGCTATAAGTATGCCCAATGACAATATCCAGCGTGCCATAAAGAAGGGAACCGGAGAATTGGGGGGTGCATCCTATGAAGAGCTTACATTTGAAGGGTATGGTCCGGGAGGAGTTGCTTTTATAGTAAACTGCCTGACAGATAATACAAATCGAACAACATCTTCTGTCCGTTCAAGTTTTGATAAGCATGGTGGAAACCTGGGAACTCCGGGATGTGTATCATATATGTTTAGTCGTAAAGGTGTTTTCATTATAGAGAAAACCGACGATATTGATGAAGATGCACTTATGGAAGTTGCTCTGGAAGGTGGCGCAGAGGATATGGTTACTGAAGAAGATAGTTTTACTGTCTATTCAGATCCATCTGTATATACTGATGTTCACCAGGCATTAACCGATGCCGGTTATGAATTGGTTGAATCCGATGTGGAATTTATCCCATCAATGGAATCAACTCCTAAGGATGAGGACATTGCTAAACTTAAAAAACTTGTTGACGTACTGGAAGATAATGAAGACGTACAGAAAGTTCAAACCAACTGTGCAGTAGATTTATACGAATAAGTATTTCTTATAGGATTATTGTGATATAATATTCATGCCTGGGACTTTTGTTGGGATTCATAATTGAACCTACACTAATTGAACGGGAATCCGAGTTCGGAACAATATGTCAAGCCGGCTTGATCGGAAGGCAGAAAACTTCTGACAGGTAACCCACCTATCGAATGATAGGGCGTCAATTATACCCCAACGGAGCTTCTGGGTATTTTTTGATATAATACACATAAGAGGATTAAAATGAATCTCCCTAACAAACTTACTCTAGCAAGAATAATAGCTGTTCCGTTTTTCGTAGTTCTTTATATGACGGAACACTTTTTTTTGGCATTATTGCTGTTTATATTGGCTTCATTAACAGATATGCTGGACGGTAAAATTGCCAGGTCAAGGGGGCTAATAACCAATTTTGGTAAGATTATGGATCCTCTGGCGGATAAGATTCTTGTTTATTCTGCCTTCTGTCTATTGGTTGCAGATAAGGAGCATTTGGTTCCTGCATGGATGCTTGCTATTATACTTGCCAGAGAATTCCTGATTGCCGGAATGCGTACAGTTGCAGCATCGGAAGGCATTGTTATTGCGGCGGATATGAGCGGTAAGATTAAGACGGTACTGCAGATGATTGCGGTTCCACTTCTTTTACTTACAAAGGCAGTTAGTACGCCAGGTAATACTTCGCAAAATGGTTTAAATCTATTTCTAATTAACTGGATTCCTACACTTTCTCAAATCTTCCTCTGGGCATCCTTGATAATGACTGTTGTTTCAGGTGTTTCATATATAGCTAAAAATAAGGACATTTTTAGACAATAATATCCATGAGTCTATTTAGGAGATGATTTATGCGTTGTGCAATACTTACAATTGGAACCGAAATCCTATTCGGTCAGATAGCTAATACTAATACCGTGTATTTAACCCGGGAACTAAATAATTTAGGTTTTGATGTGCTTTATCATCATACGGTGGGGGACAATGCCCATCGACTTAAAGAACTAATTCAGGAGATTTACAAGGATTGCGATCTTATTGTCTGTACCGGTGGCCTGGGACCAACTGAGGATGATTTAACAAAGGAAACCATTGCTGAGGCCTTTGGTGATAGGCTTGAGATGCATCAAGAGAGTTTGACACAGCTTGAGGCTTTTGCAAAGCGTAGGGGATGGAAGGAGATTACTCCAAATAATTACAAACAGGCCATGATGCCAACAAGGGCTACGGTTTTTCAGAATGATGTTGGAACTGCACCTGCCTTCGCTCTTACAGGAATTAATCATCCATCAAATAATCTACCAGACGAAAGTAAGATTATTGTAACTATGCCGGGGCCTCCCAGAGAGATGATGTGGATGTGGAATAATCGAATCAAGCCTTATTTACTAAGCTTTTCCGATAAGGCCCTTAGCTATAAGATTATACGAACCTTTGGAATTGGTGAATCAAAGTTGGAAACAGTCTTACTTCCATTGATTGATGATCAGACAGATCCTACAATTGCCACATATGCCAAGGAAGGGGAATCAAGTCTTAGGATTGCCTCCCAGCGCCAATCAAAGGAAGAAGCAGATGTTGCTGTTGATGAGATGCTCTCAAAAGTAAGGGAAATCATAGGCGAATATATCTATAGTACTTCTGACGAGGAACTCCATGAAGTTGTTGGAAGAGCACTTATAGAGAAGAATATAAGTATATCTGTTTGTGAGTCATGTACCGGCGGGATGTTTGCGGCTAAATTAGTGGAGATTCCCGGTATTTCTGCCGTGTTTGATCGAGGGCTTGTAACATACTCAAACCAGGCTAAAATCGAAGAATTGGGCGTCTCAGAAGCATTAATAAATGAGTATAGTCCTGAGAGCCCTGAAGTTGCTGAAGCAATGGCAAGAGGTTTGGCTGAGAAAACAGGAAGTAGACTATGTATTTCATCTACCGGAGTAGCCGGCCCCGGGAACAGTAGCTGGAATAATAGATTAATTCCAGTAGGGGACATGTTTATAGGTGTATACTTTGATGGAAATGTTCACGTAAAAGAACTACATACGGGACGTGATGACAGAGGTGTTAACCGTAATACATGTATGTTAACAATGTTTAATGAAATAAGGAAGGTTATTTCCGACTAGTAATTTTTAACAATTTCTTATTTCTTCCTAATTGTTTTTCGCCTTGATTCATAGGGATTTATAAATGGGAAGAGTAAGAGAAAAATAAGGGGAAAGTAAGGTAAATCAACGGTTTCAGAGATTTTTATATTGACAGCGATATGGGGAAATATTAGAATTATCCATAATCACAATGAAAAAATATTTCTAAAAAAAATGCTTGCATTTATAAAAAAACATGATATTATATTATAGAACATAAGTTCTGAACAAAAGTACGGATAATTTGGAGGTATTGATAAATGGCAACTAAGAAGGATATTAAACCAATTCCTGAAACTGAAAAAGAAAGAGAAAAAGCTTTGGAAGCAGCTCTTGTGATGATACAAAAGCAATTTGGCCAAGGTGCAATCATGAAAATGGGTGACGGTGCGGAAATTCAGGACTTGGAGGTTATTTCAACAGGATCCACCAGTCTGGATATGGCAACCGGTGTTGGTGGCGTTCCAAAGGGAAGAATTATAGAAATATATGGACCTGAGTCTTCCGGTAAAACAACCCTGACTCTACACATTGTTGCTGAAGCGCAGAAGAAAGGCGGGAAGGCAGCATTTATAGATGCGGAGCACGCTTTGGATCCTATATATGCTCGCAATTTAGGAGTTAATGTTGATGAACTTTTGGTGTCCCAGCCCGATACAGGGGAGCAGGCATTGGAAATATGTGATATGCTTGCCCGCTCCGGAGCACTGGATGTTATTATCGTTGACTCTGTAGCCGCATTGGTTCCAAAGGCAGAAATACAGGGAGATATAGGAGATGCCCATGTGGGTCTTCAAGCAAGACTTATGTCTCAGGCATTGCGTAAACTTGCCGGTACCGTTAATCGTTCCAATACATGCATAATTTTTATCAATCAGCTTAGAGAAAAAGTAGGTGTGATGTTTGGCAATCCGGAAACCACCACAGGTGGACGTGCTCTAAAATTCTATTCTACTATGAGATTCGATGTAAGGCGCGTTGACTCCATAAAGAAGGGCGAAAACGTGCTTGGAAATAGAACCAGGGTAAAGGTTGTGAAGAATAAGGTTGCTCCACCATTTAAAAAAGCCGAATTCGATATTATGTATGGAACAGGCATTTCTAAATCAGGCGATATAGTTGACTGTGCTACGGAGGCGAATATAATTGAGAAATCCGGATCATGGTATAGCTATATGGGAGAAAGAATAGGACAGGGAAGAGAAAACGTTAAACAGTATTTGGAAGATAATCCGGATCTTATGGACGAATTAGAACAGAAGCTAATTGAAAAACTAAAGGATGAAAATTCTTTTAATGATAAAGCAATTTCCGGAAACGATACAGGAGATATGCCGGAGGATGCCTTTGAAAGTGGCGTTAAGATTGACGAAGATGGCGTAATCATAGAAGACTGATAAAACAGGTGATAAAAAGCTCGGAAAACATTCGTAAAATGCTTGACAATCAAATGGCTCCGTGTTAACATAACTTGGTTAGACCGCTCGGCAAGGGTGCCTAAGGTCCCGCATGATTCAACTATTGGAATTACAACAAGAATGGCAATTGGGACCACCTGAAAAGGCGAGACTGGATAGAGGAGGTAAATTAATTATGTATGCAATTCTGGAAACAGGAGGCAAGCAGTACAGGGTTTCTGAAGGTGATGTTATCACAGTAGAAAAAATCCCTGGAGAAGCAGGAGATGCTGTAGAATTTGATAAGGTGCTTCTGCTAAGTAATGACGGAGATGTAAAGGTGGGTTCACCTTATATCGAAGGAGCAAAGATTTCCGGAGAAATCGTTGAAACCGGAAAAGGTAAAAAGATCATTGTTTTCAAGTATAAGTCCAAGAAAGATTATAGAAGAAAACAGGGTCACAGACAGCCATTTACAGCAGTTGAAATCACATCATTAACCGGTGAAAAGGTTGCTGGTAAAGCAAGGAAGGAAAGCGCTCCTGTAGAAGAAGATAGTGTTGTAGAAAAGCAGGATGCTCAGGAAGAAACAAAGGTCAACATGAACATGAAAAAAGAAGAGTTGATTGCTGTAGCAACTGAGCAGGGCATCGAAGTTGATCCCAAGGCTACTAAAGCCGAGATCATCGAGATGATCGAAAATGCTTCCAAGTAGATAATTCCAAGTAAAAGGAGGTGTCTCAGAGATGGCAAGTAAAAAAGGTGTAGGTAGTTCCAAAAACGGTCGTGATTCGGAATCGAAACGTCTTGGCGTCAAAACAGGTGACGGTCAGTTTGTAACAGCTGGTAGCATTCTGGTTAGACAGAGAGGAACCAAGCTCCATCCCGGCAATAACGTAGGACGCGGTGGTGACGATACTCTCTTCGCTAAGATTGACGGCAATGTTAAGTTCGAGAGAAAAGACAAGACCAGAAAACAGGTCAGTGTCTATGCTCGCGAAGCATAAGTTTTAAAAGCCTAGGGACGGTTCTATTTTAGAACCGTCCTATTGTTTAATAAGAGTTTTATTGATCTATGGAGACAGCATGTTAGTCGATAGAGCCAAAATAACAATTATATCCGGAAAAGGTGGAAATGGCGCAGTTTCCTTTAGACGCGAGCCCTTCGTACCGGAAGGTGGACCCGATGGTGGCGATGGCGGAAACGGTGGTAGCGTCATATTTGTTGCGGATAAAAACCTCCGTACTCTCATGGACTTCAAATATAAGAGAAAGTATCAGGCAGAGAACGGTCAGAATGGCATGCGTAAGAAAATGTACGGAAAACGTGGTGAGGACCTAATTATTAAGGTTCCACTTGGCACCATGGTTTTTGATTCCGAAACAGGACACCTGATGCATGACCTAAAAAATGACGGAGACAGTTTCATAGCAGCTAAAGGCGGTCGCGGTGGAAAGGGTAATGTTCATTTTAAAAACTCCGTAAGACAGGCCCCCAATTTCGCTGAAGCCGGAACGGAAGGTAAGGAACGTGAGGTCATCCTGGAACTAAAGATGATAGCTGACGTTGGCCTGGTTGGTTTCCCAAACGTTGGAAAATCCAGTCTTCTTGCAGTTGCCACCAATGCAAAACCTAAGATTGAAAACTATCATTTTACGACTATAGATCCTAATTTGGGCGTTGTAGTCCTGGATCACGAAGAATTTGTAATGGCCGATATCGCTGGAATTATAGAGGGCGCCAGCGTTGGACTTGGGCTTGGATATAAATTCCTAAAGCATATAGAGAGGACCAAGGTCCTGATTCATGTTGTGGATGTATCAGGATCCGAGGGCCGTGACCCAATTGAAGACTTTGATAAAATCATGGCTGAATTGGAGTCCTATAGCCCGTATATCGCTAAAAAGCCCATGATAGTTGCAGCCAATAAAATAGATTTGATAGGTGAGGATGATGAGAAGTATTTAACCTTTAAATCATATATAGAGTCTAAGGGATTGGAAGTCTATCCTATTTCTGCACCTATTAACCACGGCGTTAAGGAGCTTCTCTATGCTGCTCTCCGCGCTCTAAGAAAAGCTGAGGATGAATTCGTTGAGCAGGAATATGAGATGTTTGACTTTGAAAAGGATGAGGCCCTGGATGAGGATTACAGACGTGTTGATGTTTCAGCAATTAAGGCTGACGGCTCGCCCTTTGATATTTCCATGGCTACAGAATCCAATAGACCGATATTCTGCTTATCCGGAAAGCAGCTAACCAAGATCTTTAATTCAACCAATTTTAACGACATGGGATCCCTCCGCTATCTATTTAAATATATTGAAAATAGCGGCGCCATGGCCCGTATGCGCGACATGGGAATAGAAGAGGGAGACACTGTTAAAATTGATGACTTTGAATTTGAATATATAGACGAGTTTGAATAATAAATGCGTTTAACAGATGATGTTATAGAAAAACTGTATAAAGAACATCAAACTCCGCCCTGGGTGATTTTACATTGCAAGGAAGTTTCCAGGGTTGCTGTTGTAATTGCAAATGCCCTGGTTAAAAAGGGCATTTCTTTAGATGTTGAATTAATCAGGGTTTCAGGCCTGGCTCACGATGTTCTTAGAACTGAAGATGACCACGACCTTAGAATGGGTGATCTTCTGGATAGCATGGGTTATACGGAAGAGGCCAATTG
>CACXFN010000095.1 GCA_902766915.1 uncultured Eubacteriales bacterium | reverse complement strand
TGTGCCTATTCTATTAAAAGCAGCAACATACATTGTTTGCCCCAGTCCCCAAAGCAATTCGTTACCAGTAGTAGGTGCAGCATTCATTACAAGTCTTTTGAATAAATCTTTGTTCCATCCCAGATATGAGCTGGCCGGACCCTTAAATATATTGGTACTTTTAGTAGCAAAGAAAAGAAGGAGCAAAACCTCCAACGCTCTGGCAGAAACGGTTCCAATTGCCGCACCGGCTACACCAAGCTTAGGTGCACCAAATTTCCCGAAGATCAATATATAATTCAGCAATGTATTCGTACTAAAAACCACGGTACTGGTTAACATTGGAACTCTTGTCTGCTGTGTTGCTTTAAACGCCATCTCCATGGGAACAGAAAATGGAAGCAACAAGAAGGAAATACTGTTAATCTTTACGTATTGCGCAGCCAAAACCTGTACAGCAGGATCCTTTGTATAGAAACCAAGAATTGGATTAGCAGCAAGATGTGCCGCAGCAAAAAAAAGTAGACTTATACCTGCTAGAATCGTCATGGCAAGCCCGGTTACCTTCCTAACATTTTTCATGTCGCCTGTTCCGTAAAATTGCGCCATAAAAGTGGCTGATCCACCGACCAGCCCGAACATTAACATGAAATGTATCATGAAGATTTGTGCCCCAACTCCTACTGCCGCAAGCTCTATTTCTCCAAGTCTCCCCACCATGAGATTATCTACCATAGTTAGAGTCGCAGATACTACGCCCTGTATAGCAATTGGAATTGCAAGCCTTGCAAGTTTTCTATTCAGCTCTTTCTTGTCGATTGCTATTGCTTGCATAATCGCATCATTCTTCCCATCTTTCTATATTATTATGTTTGTCTGCCATAATCACTCGTTTGCCTGCTTCCTCCAACAATTCCATGGAAAGTTCATCAGGATATCCCTCTTTAACAACGATTTTATCTATCCCGGCATTGATGATCATCTTAGCACAAATTACACATGGTTGATGAGTTATATAAATAGAGGCCCCCTCTATACTCTGACCCAATGTTGCAGCTTGGATAATTGCATTTTGTTCAGCGTGAAGGGCACGGCAAAGTTCGTGACGTTCACCGGATGGAATTCCAAGTTTTTCTCTAAGGCATCCTCCCAGTTCATCGCAATGGGACAACCCCCGGGGAGCCCCGTTGTATCCTGTTGCTATAATATGCTTATTCTTTACAATTATCGCACCCACATTGCGTCTAAGACAGGTGGATCTTTTGGCTGTTAATTCCGCCATTTGCATGAAATACTCGTCCCAGGTTGGGCGCGCAAGTTTCCTTTGCACACTACTATCTGTTTTAATATCTTTCTTAGTATTTTCTTCCAAAATGCTACTCCTAATTGTTTAAAACATTGTTCAATTATTCTTTTTTAATCTAACCTATTAATTATATCATCAAAATAAATCTTAGCCAAATACAAGCCTTCAGGTGGCGCAGTGTGCCCTGCAAGTGTCCTATCCTTTTCCTCAATTGCTTCTTTAACAGATTCCGGAGTTCGTCTACCTTGACCTATTTCCACCAAGGTCCCTACTATTATTCTAACCATATTATATAGGAAACCATCTCCGGTTATTTCTATTTCGATTTCCTTTTGCCTTTCATTTGTCTTTCGGTTTATTCGCAATTCATAAACTGTTCTGACCGTACTTTCCCTGGGTGTTCCACCTGCCGCTTGGAAACAGGCAAAGTCATGAGTACCTATTATGTATTCTGCGCCTTTTTCCATTGCGGAATAGTCCAAATCCATTGTACTTGGATTTAAACTATCCTGAGATTGTCCTTTTTCTTTTAATATTTTATCCCCTCGCCTAGGATCGACATAATAACAATAATTCCGATTAAAGGGATGAGGTTCTCCCAAATTAATCAAATACTTATAGGTTTTTTTAACGCAATTAAATCTGGCATGAAAACCATCCGGAACTTCTCTTGCATCTATTATTCTTATATCACCCGGCTTAGTCCCCCCTCCTGTCCTACCATTAGACAGAAGATTGTTAGCTGCCAGCATAAGTTTATCTATAGGTATTCCAAATTCGCCTTTAAAGCTGCAGCACTGTCCCAAAGCATGAACTCCTGCATCCGTTCTGCTTGTTCCATTCACCTTAATATCAATTCCGGTTATTTCAGAAAGCGCATTTTGCAGTTCTCCTTGGACAGTCCTCTGCCCGGGTTGCTCTTGCCATCCATGAAACTGAGATCCGTCATATTCAATTGTTAGCAAATAGTTTTTCATAAATCCATCTCGCCTGCACTATCACTATTAAGCAGATTATTCAGAACCATCATCCTATAAAAATCATCCTATATAACTAAAACAAAATCCCAAAAGAATACAATATACAAGCAAGCTGCACCTGCAATGTATGGTACCATCGGCATTGTATCCGTTTTTTTAATCTTCCTTCTGGATAATTGAATCACAAAAAAACCTGCACTTACAAAGGTGGATACGACGAAAATAAACAATACCCCTTTGATTCCCGTTAGGAATCCCAGAACAGCGTATAGTTTTATATCTCCTCCACCCAGGGCCATCTTTTGGTAGAACAGCCTTCCAAGCCCCGCAATCAGTCCCATTAATGCAAACCCAATGGCGGCTCCAATCAAGGCTTCCACCCAGGAACTATGGTATGACATAAAACCAAGGCCTGTGACCGCAAGCAAAATCAAATACTGATCAGGAACAATGCGGTATTTAATATCTGAGATTGACAATTCCAACAAGAGCCATAGGGCTATGGTTCCAGGAATTGCAAACTCCCAATCATCAACTACCATCTTTATGTTGAATATGATGAATGCCATGGTAAAGACATATTTCCACGGATGACTTTTCACCCTCTGGATATATGGATCCTTCATCTCAGTTGTGGGCTCTTCATCATAGTCGCAAAACCATTTAGCAGGTGCTTTATTAAAGATATAAACTGCACCGTTTCCCTGGAATATTCCAACCAGTATGGCAGCCAGGCACTTTATTATTAGAATCAGGATTGAAATTGTATTCTCGCTCATAAATAAATACTAACATAATCCCCATACACCGTCTATGTCAAAATCAAAGCCACCCACGAAATCAAAGTCACCTACCGAAAACAAAGTCGACTGCCGAAAACAAAGTCACCCACCGAAAGACCTATGCTTAATTCGATAGGCTCATTCGATGGGCGAATGTGATTTGTTTATGAAATTGTACTATTATATGAAACTGTGCTAGTTAGATATTATTATTTGTAGCTATTTATGATGCGAACGATTACATCGTGAAGAAGCTCTACGTCATATGCTCCAACTATCGGCTCCAGATGGGATGCCCCCACGCCGGAGTCGTCCGTTAAAAATATATAGGTACCGTCAGTTACTATTGCAAGGGCTCTTCCGAAGAGTTCCGTGTCACGCTGTGCATTTGATGCGACAACAGGAACAAGGTGAATACCTCTGGTTGCGGCAGACTCCACAGCTTCCAACACAATGTCCTCTGTTCCATAATGAGGCGGTGCATCAAAGATTAAAAATGCTACCTTATTACAATCCTCTCTCCATTCGCCATTATTGGTAATTGTCTCATTAAGTATATCTGCAACTGCCTCCGGTTCATCACCACCGCCTGTTGCATACTCATCGCTAAACTGCTTCTGTACTGTGGCCAGATTCTGAGTAAAGCCATTGGTCTTTGTGACATACTCATCTTCCTCGTCCCTGTAGAAATTGGTGGAGAACCACACCGAACCGTCTGCCACTTCCTCTGCAATTGACGCAAAATCCATTTGAAGATATGCCAGTTCATCTCCCATAGATCCGGTAGTATCAACAATAAACATAACCTGGGTTTCCACAGCGTCAGTTGCCGTCTTTGGTACGGTTATGTTCACATCTTCCAGCAGACTAACTTCCACGCTCCCCTGAAAATCCTCACCTGTAGTTGTTGCAACCTCTAAATCCACCTGCTCACCATTGGATATAACGGAGGTGGGCCCTTGACCTTCGTCGTAGAACAAATAGGCTATACCATCCTTGTTACTTTTAGTTACCCAAAGTGTATTTCCCCCTTCATCACAGAGAACGACCTCTTCCCCTGCCAATGGATTTCCACCTTCATCAAATACGTTTACTTTCACACGGTTTCTTGGATCAATACCATAAGAAGGAAATTCTATTAGCCCTGAGCTCACCAGGTTGGTGAAGAAAGGCCAATTGTCATTATCCCTCCATTCTGCTGCAGTTAGGACAAAGGCTTCACCATTGGATTCGGCAGGTTCATACTCTTCATGGGTTTCGGCAGGGTCAGTGTCTTCCATGAATTCTGATCCTGAACCCTCTGTTCCCGCAGAAGGAGATGCCGTCATTTCCGCCTTTGCTTCCTCCTCAGCTTCCGCCATTGCATCTAATTCTTCACTTTCCACAGCTTCCTCATTAACACTCGCTTTCATATTAAAATGACTCTTCGCCCATGGAATACCAATGCTTAAAAAGAGAATCAGGCATGCCGCTGCCACTGTAATGCTTTGTAGATGTCTACTGTTAAAGCCCTTACCTTTCTTAATCTTATCTTGACGCTCCGTGTTCTGAGCCAGATTCACCCAACTATTATAGTTCTTTTTATAGTATTCTCTGGCATTCTCAGCATCCCCCGGTTTCCCAAGACCAAGGGCGGCAGCCCCTTGATTGGCCCAAGAGTTTCTCTTGCCTGTCTGGCTTCCCTCATGTTTATTCTCAGGTTCAAAGCCGTATAGGGTTTCCGGCTCCAGTTCGTGCGCATCATCGATAAACTCATCTTTAATCAGGCCTATTGCATCCTGGAGTTTTTCGGCATCCATTTTATTAATATCTCTATTATTCCTTCTTTCTTCGTTATTCATTTTATTCCCCACGCTTTTCATACATCCCCGGTTTTACGGTTTCATCACCTCAGCACAACCTATATTATTACACCATGAGATATAAGATACTCCTTAAGTTCATCTCGAATTCTTTTTAACGTCATTTTTACCTTGCTTTCCGTATAATCAAAGCGCTTCGAAATCTCTTTGATTGAATCAAAATACCAATATCTACAAAGGAATACTTTTCTATCCTCTTCACTTCTACCTGAGAGAAACTCTTCAATTAACTTTGTTAGCTCCTCAACCTCCAGCTTTTCATCAATCCGGCTTCCCTCTGCCACGCACTCCGTCAACTCATATAATGTGAGGGGCATCTCTCCACCACCTCTTTTCTCCGCTGTTGACTTACGCAGTTTTTTAATAGAAAGATTCCGCGTGATTCTCGCCAGAAAGATTCGAAATATATTTGGTTTAGTTGGAGGTATGGCGTTCCATGCACCAAGATATGTATCATTTACACATTCAGAAACGTCCTCAGGATCCCGAAGGATATTCCCTGAAACCCTTCTTAGGTAATTATCGTATTTGCTTTGGGTCTCTGTAATCGCTCTTTCATCCCGTGCAAAATAAAGATCAACAATCGTCGAATCACTAATTACCTCGCCGTGGATTTCCGCAGTATCTACGCCAGATCCCTCTGATATATAGCTGTCAGATACCTCAGATATATCCCTGCCAGGACCATCCGGTATTTCGCTGCCCGGCACCTCAGGCTTATCTATAAATATTGAATCATTCAGTTCAAACATGGCATTTCTCCTCAATATGGTTGTCTGCCATCATCATATTCCATGGTACTATAATGCATCTAAAGGCCTTTCACCTATATAGTCCCCTTTAGACGTATTGCGTCACATATATTATAACATATCCCAAATATATGAGAGCCACTGGTATTTCTTATGCGAGAACCACTGGCATTTCTTGTCTATATGAAAAACCCTTCATATGTGTTAAAATGTAAAAGTTGGAATATAGGTTATTCGAACAAACTCAATCAGATAAGGTAAGTATTATGAGTTTACAGATAGATTCCAGAAAAGTTGAAAAAGGAGATATATTCTTCTGTTTGATCGGATCGGCACAGGACGGACATGATTTTGCCGAGGCTGCGGCAAAGAATGGCGCATCTATTATAGTGTATCAACACGACATTCCCTTCAATAATGATGGTGGCACTATCTATATCAAGGTGGATGACACTTTAGCCGCCTTAAATGAAGCATCCGATTCATTAAATGGATTCCCCAGCAAAAAACTTACCATGTTCGGAGTCACCGGGACTAACGGCAAATCCTCTATTTCTTATATGATTTCTGAGATATATTCCAAGGTTGCAGGTCCTTGCGGGTACATGGGAACCATCGGAGGAAAGCTCGGTGAGCAAGGCAGGAAGGAATACAAAGTCGGTCTTACGACCCCCGACGTTATTACCATGCATTCAACCTTGGCAGAGATGCTAAAGGACGGAGCAAAGGCTGCGTCCATAGAAGTGAGTTCCCACGGCTTAGTTCAGGGACGTGTGGACGCTGTGGATTTCGACTTTGCCATTTACACGAACCTGACCCGCGAACACCTTGATTATTTCCACGACATGGAAACCTATTTTGAATCAAAGTCTCTGTTCTTTAAAATGTTAAAACCGGAAGCTGTTGCAGTGATTAATATCGACGACCCATATGGACCGCGCATGGCTGACCTTTGTACGGGAAGAGTTATAACATATGGAATTGCCGAAGCAAATGATGGCAGCACTACTGCTGGCCAGCTGGTTAAAGCTAAGGCAGACTATCTAGCAACTAACGTGAATTACAGTTTTGAGGGCATGGAGTTTGATATAGAGCATGACGGGGAATCATATCATGTGAAGACGGATATGCACGTGACATACAATCTGTATAACCTGCTAGCTGTAGCTGCCACATTGCATCAGGCCGGTATTGAAATGGAAAGCATCATCAAGGAATTTATCCACGTTCCCACCATCCCGGGACGCATGGCAAATATCGACGAAGGACAAAACTTTAAAGTCATCGTTGATTACGCCCATACCGACGACAGTTACGAACAACTTCTTCGCTATGCAAAAGAAGATATGCCCGGCGTGAACCATATAATTACCGTCAATGGTGCACCGGGAAAACGAGACAAACAAAACCGTCAATCATATGCAAAGTGGATTGGTAAATACGGCAACTACGCAATTTTAACCGAGGAAGATCCAAGAGATGAGAAGCCTGAGGACATTGCCGCTGAAATCGCGTCATATCTTCCCGAGGGATTTAAATATGAAATAATCCCCGATAGGTACCAGGCGATTGAATTTGCAATTCAAAACGCCGAGAAAAACGATGTGGTTCTGATTCTCGGAAAGGGAGCGGAAACCTACCAGGATCGTCTAAACGGCAAGGAGCATTGGATGGGCGATGATGTAGCGGCTAAAGAAATACTGCAAAAGTATATTAGATAAATAATACTAAACATAAAAGCTTTTAATACATAATAATAATTAAGGAGAGACAAAATGAACACATACGGTTTGGAAAACTTAGGAATTATCAATGCAAAGGAAGTCTATAGAAATCTTACACCCGCACAGTTAACCGAGCATGCTCTTAGGCGCGGTGAAGGTACTCTTTCCAATACAGGAGCTTTAGTTGTTAAAACAGGAAAGTATACGGGACGAATTGCAAACGACAAATTCATCGTTGATACAGAAGGCGTCCATGATGAAATTGCATGGGGAAATGTAAACAGACCCATCGAACAGAAAAAGTTCAATGCCATTAGAGCTAAGGTGATAGCTTACCTTCAGGGCAAGGAAATATTCATCTTTGATGGATTTGCCGGAGCAGACCCAAAATACACTAAAGGTTTTAGAATCGTAAACGAGCTTGCCTCTCAGAACCTATTCATTCACCAGCTTTTAAGACGCCCTACCCAGGAAGAACTTGATTCTTTCCAGGAGGACTACGTCATTATCGCGGCTCCCGGATTTAAATGCATCCCGGAAATCGATGGAACCAGATCGGAAGCTGCAATTCTGGTTGACTATGAGCAGAGGCAGGTAATCATCTGCGGAACTCAGTATGCAGGTGAAATAAAGAAATCCGTATTCTCCGTCATGAACTATATTCTCCCAAAGATGGGAGTATTCCCGATGCATTGTTCCGCTAATTTAGGCGAGGACGGTGACAGCGCTGTATTCTTTGGACTCTCAGGAACGGGAAAAACCACCCTTTCAGCCGATCCAAACAGAAAGCTTATAGGCGACGACGAACACGGTTGGGCCGATGACTCAGTCTTCAATTTCGAGGGTGGCTGCTACGCCAAGTGCATCAATCTCACAGAGGAAGGCGAACCGGAAATCTACAATGCAATCAAATTCGGTGCCCTGGTTGAAAACGTAGTAATGGATCCGGAAACCAGGGAATTCGACTTTTTCGATGATTCATTGGCG
>CACXFN010000094.1 GCA_902766915.1 uncultured Eubacteriales bacterium | reverse complement strand
ATGGCCAAAGTTTGAGGATCCCAATGTTGGATTATCCCTTGCTTTTTGCGGGTCTATAAAAGAGGAAATATTGGACAAAGAAACATTGGCGCTAAGACTTATTGAACTACTTCAAAGAGAATATCCGGACCTATTGATGGAGCGATACAAATTGGATGAATTATCAGAAGAAGGTTTGGAAAACATGGATAATATAGCTCGCAAAAGAGGGTTTATTCAATCTGGAAAACGAATTGATTATGAGCGTACAGCAAGAACAGTGTTGGATGAATTTAGGTCCGGAACCATAGGGCTTATAACTTTGGAACATCCGGATAGCATATAATCAATGAATTAATTGAAGGGCATAGGTTTATAAGGTAATGACAAAGGCTGAACGATTGGAAAAACAAAAAAATAGAGCAAAGGAATTAAAGAAATACGAAAGAGAATACAATTCCTTAGGGCATTCCTTTATAGCTGGAGTTGATGAAGTTGGTCGTGGGCCATTGGCAGGACCTGTTGTTGCTGCCTGTGTAGTCTTAAAACCTGAATATGAGGGTCTTGGAATAGATGATTCAAAAAAGATTTCCGAAAAGAATCGAGATAGGCTCTATGATGAAATCCGTGAGAACTCCATATGTTATGGTTTTGGTCTTTGCGATAATAATCTAATAGATGATATTAATATTCTGGAAGCAACGAAGAAGGCAATGAAGCAGGCCATATTGGCTGCCAATAAAATGCTTGTTGAAAAAACAAAAGCAAGCCATAATTCAAATGACGACTTGCTTATAGATCTTATCTTGGTTGATGCGGTTACGGTGCCTGGTATTTATACCAAGCAGATTTCGCTGGTACATGGCGATGCTACAAGTATTTCCATTGCTGCAGCATCAATACTGGCCAAGGTGAAACGTGACAGAATGATGATTGAATATGATGACATTTATCCGGGTTACGGATTTGCGTCAAATAAGGGCTATGGAACTGCTGCCCACTATGCCGGTATCAAAGAGCAGGGAATAACCCCGATCCACAGGAAAAGCTTTTTGAAAAATCTCTAAAGAGAAAATCTGGCGCCTAAAGGAATCAGTTATTATTTAAAATAAATTCTTCGATTAAATCTCCGACCTGGCCTGTGGTAAGGGCTTTATCTGAACCCGCTAAAATATCTGCAGTGCGATATCCTGCCTTCAGAAAATCATCAACAGCTTTTTCTATTTCATCAGCTTCTTTTCCAAGTCCCAATGTATATCGTAGCATCATGGCAACAGAAAGAATTGTTGCCAAGGGATTTGCTTTTCCTGTTCCGGCAATGTCAGGAGCGGATCCATGAACAGGTTCATACATTCCAAAATTTCCTTCGGTAAGGCTTGCAGATGGGAGCATACCAATTGATCCGGTTATCTGACTGGCTTCATCGGAAAGGATATCACCGAACATATTGCTGGTTACCAATACATCAAAGTGACCAGGATCTCTTATTAACTGCATGGCTGCATTATCAACATACATATGATCCAATTTAACCTCGGGATAATCGTTGGATACATCAGTAACAACTTTTCTCCAGAGTCTGGAACTATCCAGTACGTTGGCTTTATCAACACTGGTAACTCGCTTGTTTCGTTTCATAGCCATATCAAAGGCAGTTCTGGCAATCCTCTGGATTTCCGATATGGAGTAGTACTCGATATCATAGGCCGCATCTTCTGTGGTTTCATGTTTCCCAAAATAAATACCACCGGTCAATTCTCTTACTATCAGAATATCCAGTCCTGAACCTATTATTTCTGATTTAAGAGGTGAGGCATCTTTCAATTCCTGAAATACAACAGCAGGTCTTAGATTGGCATAGAGGTTTAACTCTTTGCGAAGTCCAAGTAAAGCTCTTTCCGGTCTTTGATCTCCGGGGACATTATCCCATTTTGGACCGCCAACAGCACCAAGTAATACCGCATCTGAATTCTTGCAAACATCCAAGGTTGCCTTAGGAAGACACTCTCCGCAGGCATCGATTGCCGCACCACCGGCAAGAACTTCTGAACATTCAAATTCATGGCCATATTTTTCCCCGATAGCTTTAAGTACTTTTAAAGCTTCACCTATAACTTCCGGGCCAATCCCATCACCGGGAACAACTGCTATATTATATTTCATAAGAGAGACTCCTTTAGTTTTTTATTTATTGATGCTTGATAACAGTCCACCTGCATCGATTATTTCGCGTATGAAGTCAGGAAAAGGAACGGCGTGGAAAGACGCTCCTGTAGTGATGTTATGAATTGTTCCGATGCTGTAGTCCACTTCTACCACGTCACCGTTGGATATTGCTTCTGCAGCCTCAGGGCATTCCATAATTGGGAGTCCAATATTGATGGCATTTCTGTAAAAGATTCGTGCAAATGTTTTTGCAATTACGCAACTGACACCTGCAGCCTTGATGGCTATAGGAGCAT
>CACXFN010000093.1 GCA_902766915.1 uncultured Eubacteriales bacterium | reverse complement strand
TATGATTAACTTCAACAGCCCTGCATATGATGCCAAGTATAAAGAAGCAACATCCACAACTGACGATGAGGCTCAGACTGCAGCATTTAAGGAATGTGAGAAGATTCTTACAGAGGAAGCTGCAAACGTATACATTCAGGACGTTGCATCATTCGTAGCACTAGCCAAGGGATATGAAGGATTCGAATTCTATCCCCTCTATGTCTGCGACTTCTCCACAATCTATAAGACAGAATAGTTATTTAACCATATAGATTTATTTAGCAAAGGCGATGCAGTTTAACTGCATCGCCTTGATGACGCTTATATGAAATATATTCTAAGGAAAACAGGGATACTTATAATAACCCTCATAATGATTTCTTTATTAGCCTTTCTGGCATTCCAAATTATTCCCGGAGATCCAACCACTAAGATATTAGGTACTGATTATACTCCGGAAAGAGCAGAGGCTCTTCGTGAACAGCTGGGTCTAAACGGAAGTGTAATTGAGCGCTATTTCAGGTGGCTTAAGGGACTCCTCACGGGGGATCTCGGAATGAGCTACAGTTATTTCATGCCGGTAAAGGAAGTTCTTCGCGGTAAGATAAGCCTAACCGCGATTCTTTCATTGATTTCCTGGATAATCGTAACCTTAATAAGCATTCCGCTGGGAATCATCATGGTTCGCTATCAAGGCCCCGTATTTAGAAAAACCAGCGTAGCATTAAATCAAATATTCATGGCTATTCCGCCATTCTTTTTGGGTATGCTCCTATGCTACATTTTCGGTCTGGTGCTAAAGTTGTTTACACCGGGCTATTATGTGCCCATTTCTCAGGATTTTGGTAGAGGCCTGGTATACTTAATCTTCCCGGCACTCGCCATTTCACTACCAAAGGCAGCCAAGACCGCCAAGCTTCTCCATGCTTCCATTCAGGATGAAATGGATAAGGATTACGTCCGTACCGCCTACAGTCGCGGAAATTCCCGCTGGAATGTAATCAAGGATCACGTCCTTAGAAATGCGCTTCTTCCGGCGGTTACATATATAGCAATGACACTGGCGGATATTGTCGCCGGTTCAATTGTAGTCGAGCAGGTATTCGCACTTCCGGGCCTGGGAAGACTACTAATAACCAGTATCGGAAACAGAGATTTTCCCGTTGCCCAGTGTATCGTGGTCATTATCGCCTTTGTTGTAGTATTCATGAACTACCTAGCAGATATAGTCACTCAGTACATAGACCCCAGAGTCAGGCTCGGGTAAATATGGAGATATATAGATGATCAAAGGCACTAATTCACATTTTAAGGCAGGCGCCATAATAACCGGAATCATGCTCGTCATGATTGTTATTGGCATGTTCTGGACGCCCTACGATCCCAATAAAATGAGTGGAGCAGAAAAGATGCAGGGACCAAGCCTGAGTCATTTATTCGGTACCGACAATTTTGGAAGGGATATCTTCTCCAGGGTTATCGAGGGTGCGGGAGCCACATTCCTGATCGCTGCAAGCACAGTCGCAATCGGCCTCATAGTTGGAATAATTGTGGGTCTAATCACTGGATACTATGGCGGATGGCTGGATGAAATCCTGATGAGAGTTAACGATACCATCCTGGCTTTCCCAAGCATCCTTCTGGCGCTGGTTCTAATAGCCATCTTTGGCGGCGGAAAATACAATATTATTTTGGCCCTGGGTATTCTGTTTATTCCAAGCTTTGCTCGATTGGTAAGGACGGAGGTCGCCAGGCAAAAGAATACGGATTACGTTAGAAACGCCAAACTAATGGGAGCAGGGGATTTTAGAATTCTGTTTGTGCATATACTTCCAAACATAGTCCCCGTGCTTCTTTCTTCCATAGCGATTGGTTTTAACAATGCTGTGCTGGCGGAGGCATCCATGAGTTTCCTGGGTGTCGGTGTTCAGCCTCCTGATCCCAGCTTAGGAAGAATGCTTAACGAGGCGCAGGGCTATCTATCCAGTGCGCCATGGTATGCCATGTTCACAGGCGTTGTAATTATACTTCTGATCCTGGGATTTGGACTTCTGGGTGAGGGCCTTGGCGGAGAACGTAATAACTAAGATAATAATTCGGTAATAAGGATAGGGTCATACATAAATATAAATAATTGGATAGTAAAATCAGAATCATAGTATAGAATATGGCTGACAAAATTGTTGATAGAATTAAAGATGCGGTTAACGCCCAGATAAAGAATGTTCCGGAGGACAGAAGACCTACCATGCTGGACATTCACAATCTTCACGTTAAGTTTATATCCACCGGAAAGGAAGCGGTTCACGGAATTGATCTTTCCATGAAGAGGGGAGAGAGACTTGGTTTGGTTGGTGAATCGGGAAGCGGTAAGACCGTAACTGCCATGGCCATCTCCGGATTGATCGAGCGATACAATGTGGAGATGGATGGAGAGATTTTGTTCGAGGGTAGAGACCTGAGAACTCTTTCTCGTGATGAGATGAGAACGATTCAGGGGCAGTGCATCGGGGTTGTGTTTCAGGAACCTATGACCAGCCTGAATCCTTTGATGAAGGTGGGATATCAGATAGAGGAAACGCTTAAACTTCATACACACAAAACCAAGGAAGAGAGAAAAGCCTTGGCCTTGGATGCTATGGAGAAGGTAGGTCTTCCAAATCCGGAGGAGACATACGAAAAGTATCCCCATCAGCTGTCCGGTGGTCAAAGACAGCGTGCCATGATTGCTTCCGCCATGGTCATTCATCCCAAGCTCCTCATTTGCGACGAGCCGACTACCGCACTGGACGTAAGAGTTCAGGCTCAGATATTGGAACTCCTAAAGGAAGTAAGTGAAAACTACGGAATAGGGATACTCCTTATAAGCCACGACCTTAGAGTAATACGTCACCTATGCGACCGGGTTGCGGTTATGTATAGAGGGGATATAGTTGAAAGCGGAACCACGGAATCCGTTTTCACCAACCCTCAGCACGAATACACTAAGAGATTGATATCGGCAATTCCTACACGTGAAAAGGTTCAGCAGGGAAATGAAGAACGATAATAGAATTATAGATAAGAGCACGGAAGCAAGCGACTTGGTCCTGGACCTTCGCGATGTATCCGTCACATATAAGACTTCCACAGTATTCGGTCAAAAGTCCGCATTTCAGGCAGTGAAGGACGTAAGTTTTGATATAAAAAATGGCGAGATCATGGGTCTGGTTGGAGAATCGGGATGTGGTAAGTCCACGCTATCAAAGGCGGTGCTTGGCATGCTGGATGATGCGGAAATCACCGGGGAAATCATTCACTATACCAGACGTCCTCAGATGGTATTTCAAGATCCCTTTAGCAGCCTGAATCCAGCCAAATCCATTGGATGGATATTGGAGGAGCCCCTTAGGATTTTTGGAAAATATGATGAGAAAGAACGAAAAGAACGTGTTTTGGACATGATGGACAGGGTCGGACTGGATCGTGAACTTGTTACTAGAAAACCGCGCGAATTATCCGGTGGCCAAAAGCAAAGAGTATCTATTGCTACAGCGCTGATTCAAAGACCCAGGCTTATTATAGCGGATGAGCCCGTATCTGCATTGGACGTTTCTATCCAGGGTCAAATCCTAAAACTCTTGCTGCAACTTAGAGACGAATTAGATCTTTCCTATCTTTTCATAACTCACGACCTAAATGTCTGCTATTCCATTTGCGACAGAGTTGTGGTCATGTATAAGGGCGAGGTTGTTGAATTCGGCACCGTAGAAGAAGTCTATAACAATCCTCAGCACGAATGCACTAAGAAGTTGTTGAACGCTGCACTGATATAAGTGTATGGATAAGTAGACTATAGCGGAGTCAAATCTAGTCGGTAAAAATTAAAAAAACGTTCCTTTTTTCGTCATCTATGCCGAAATAGGAACGTTTTTTGTTTTTTAGAGCAAAAGAGGAATGGTTTTGACATATTTCGCCGCGGCTTGGACTAAAGTGTTGGTTTGTGTTATTATATAGCGGTATTATCTACCAGGTATTGGACTTGGTATTGTTTTGGAGTTTTGTAGAGACATGGAACAAAAAGAGCGCGAGTCTCGCGCACTTGATTTTGTTAGAAGTAAATACGCCAGAGGTTTTTTTGCTAAATACAAGTGGAGCTATCTTTTAGGAATGGCAATCTTAATTGTTATCGATATAGCCCAGGTACAAGTTCCAATCATCGTAGGCAACATCATAGATGGTATTGAAGCAAAGACAATCGTAGAAGGAGATTTCAGTAGGGCATTAATCACCATGTTTGTGATAGCCCTTATTGTTTTGTTGGGAAGAATCGGGTGGAGATATTGCATCTTTGGTTCTGCCAGAAAGATTGAGAGGGACATGAGAAACGATCTCTTTTCGCACCTGCTGACTCTTCCCAAATCATATTTTCATCAGCACAAGGCTGGGGAAATAATGGCCTTCATGACGAATGATATAGAAGCCATCAGAATGGTATTTGCAGTCACTATCATGATGGGGCTCGATACCATTACCATCGGATTGGTAGT
>CACXFN010000092.1 GCA_902766915.1 uncultured Eubacteriales bacterium | reverse complement strand
TCTAAGCTTATATTAAAACAATTATATTACAAATAACCGTATATAATTCTTTAGATTTTCTTACGATATCTTAGAACTGCGAATTATAATGAAACAAAAATCATCAATGGTGAAAACAAATCGGATGAAAACCACGGGGCTCAATTACTTATGCTACTAAGATAGAACGTGGTATAATAGTATCTGACAGAAGGATATTAATGTGAGGGGATGTTAAAAAATGGATAGGGAAAAGATAATTGTTAGAACCAGTATAATTGGAATTGTGGCCAATGTTTTTTTAGCCGGATTTAAGGCAACCATAGGCCTTCTTTCCCGTTCAATCGCAATCGTATTGGATGCGGTCAACAATTTAAGTGACGCGCTATCTTCTGTAATAACAATTGTAGGAACCAAACTTGCGGGAAAGGCACCGGATAAAAAGCATCCATTGGGACATGGCCGTGTGGAATATCTAACAGCCATGATCATAGCTGTGCTTGTATTATATGCGGGCATCACTTCCTTGATAGAATCCATTAAAAAAATACTGGTGCCTGATACACCGGAATACCAATGGATTTCCCTGGTAATTATAGGTGTGGCAGTCTTAATAAAGATTATCCTTGGCAGATATGTGAAGTCCGTAGGTGAAAAAGTCAATTCCGGATCCCTTGTTGCGTCAGGGCAGGATGCAACCTTGGATGCAATAATATCTGCATCCACGCTGGTGGCTGCGCTTATATATATAAAAGCGGGAATAAGCCTGGAGGCTTATTTGGGAGCAATTATATCTCTGGTGATTATCAAGGCGGGTTTCGATATGCTCAGGGAAACTCTTTCGCAGATTATCGGAGAGAGAGTAGATTCGGATTTAACAAAGAGAATAAAAGAAACGATTTCCGAATTTCCTAATGTTGGAGGTGCATATGATTTAATCCTCCATAATTATGGACCTGATATATTAATGGGGTCTGTCCATATTGAAGTGCCTGATACCTATACTGCAGATAAGATTGATGAACTTACCAGGGCGATACAAAAGAAAGTATTAAAGGAGTGCAATGTTATTCTTACTGCGGTAAGCATCTATTCCAAGAATACTAAGAACGATAAGGCTGCTGATGTTTTAAGCCGAATTCGGGACAAGGTTATGTCCAGGCCGGAGGTGCTCCAAATGCACGGGTTCTATTTAGATCCGGTTACAGAGAGTATCAGCTTCGATGTTGTATTGGACTTCGCAAGCGATATGCCAAAGGTCTATGGTGAGATTTTTGAGGAAGTGTCCAATATGTATCCAAACAGCGAGGTTCACATTACTTTGGATTCAGATATAAGCGACTGATGGTAATGTATTATTTTAAGTGAATAAGTAAAAGTAAATAGGAGAGTTTCAGATTATGGGAATTGAAGTAGGAATCAAAGGGAAAAAGGAATATGTTGTAACTAAGGAGTTAACTGCAGCTGCCGTAGGAAGCGGATTGTTGGAGGTTTATGGAACTCCGTATATGATAGCCTTAATGGAGGAAACCTGCCATACATCAGTGGAAGAATTCCTGGAGGATGGTCAGGGAACCGTCGGAATATCCATAGAAATCAAACATACGGCTGCAACTCCCGTAGGTATGAAGGTTTGGTGTGAATCTGAACTTATTGAGGTGGATGGTAAGCGAATGGTTTTCAGCCTAAAAACTTTCGATGAAGTGGGTCCAATTGGGGAAGGAACACATCAGCGCTTTATTATAGACAATGAAAAATTCATGAGAAAAACACAAGCAAAGCTAGAAAAATAGTTTGCATAGTATTATACGTTGATTCGAGGGTGGCGATTAAGCGACTATTATATCTGCGCCAGCTTCTCGTATTTCTTTGACGTCGTTGGGATTGACCTTGGAGTCTGTTATGATGTGGTCCACATCCGTGAGACCGCAGGTTCTGTAGAATCCGATTTTTCCAATCTTCGTGTGATCGGCCAGAGCAACTCTCTTCATTGCCAGTGGCAATAGAAGTGAACGATAGGCTTCTACTCCTGCATAGTTGTTGGTGAATCCTTCGTTAACGGTTACACCGTCAGTGCTCATAAAGAACACATCGATTCGGGATACGTTTTCCAGGAACTCAGCGATGAACTCTCCTGAAGTACAGCCGCTTGCACCTATGAATCCACCAAGCAAATAAACTCTATTGGTTGGATGATTGTGCAGGGCGGTAGCCAGAAGCATATCCTTAGTTATGATAACTAAATTGTTCTTACGGCTTAGTTCTTGTCCCATGAGTCTGGTTGTAGAACCGATATCCAGAGCAATGGTGTTCCCGTCCTGTATGAAATCCATGGATTTCTTAACGATAGCTGATTTTTCTTCCAGATTATCGGCGGATGGGGTGAAACTAAAGAAGGATAAATCGCTGCCTCCCTTTACAGGGTCATTATTAACCAAGGTGGCGCCACCATACATCTTGACAACTATGCCTTGCTGGTCAAGAATCTCCAAATCCCTTCGAATGGTTTGAGGCGAAACTTTAAAATGTGATGCAAGTGCATCTGTAGACACATAACCTTCCTTAGTTATCAAGTCTACAATTTCTTGAATTCTGACCTGTTTCATAATGGTTCGTCTCCTACTATTATTTATACTTTATTTATACTATAATAATCAACATTATTCAACAAAATCTTACACTCTTAATTCAACAAAAATAGTATGGTTTCAGGCAATTCTTAAGAACCTAAATACAGGGGCCAAGATGACATATATTGCCAATTTATATTGATTTTTATGTGGTTTTGCGGTATCATAATAAAGCGTTAAATCTGTGAAATCATAAGGGTTATCTGTTTAACCCTTTATTAGTTTAAAAATATAAATGAATAGGGAGAAAAGAATGAAGCGAACACGGATACTTGTGACGATTCTCGCCCTTTTGGTTGTTCTATCAGGATGTGGCAAAACATCGGGCGGAAGTGATAACTCTGCAAATTCAGAACCATCAGCGGCTGAAGAGGTAGAGGAAGCTGCTGAGGAAATAGAGCAAGTTGAGATTCCTGCCGGATTAATACCCGTATGTCTCGGGGATGAACCTGTTAGTCTTGATCCCGCACTTAATTCCACCGCATCCGGAGCAAGCATATTATCACATCTCTTTTCAGGTCTTGCCAAATGGCAAAAAGATGATTCCGGAAAACTCTCAATCGTTCCTGATTGTGCTAAAGAACTTGTAAATGGTGTTGTAAATGAAGATGGCACCGTGGTATTTACATACAAACTTAAAGATGGCTTAAAGTGGTCCGATGGAAAGGATCTAAAGGCAGAAGACTTTGTGTATGCATGGAAGAGGGCAGGAAATGTTGCCACCGGTGGTGCATACTATTACATGTTTGAAGCCATTGATGGATATGATGAAGAGGATCCAAGCGCTGAATTAAACATTCGAGCAATTGATGACAAAACCTTGGAAGTAACCCTGGCTAAGGAAGTCTCGTATTGGAATGAACTCCTGGCTTTCCCGACCTTCTTCCCTGTAAGGGAGGATGTGGCCTCGGATGAAAACTGGGCAAAAGAGGCGGATTCCTATGTTTCCAACGGACCTTACAAGATGATTGGTTGGAACCATGGTGACGTTATAGTAGTTGAAAAGAATCCGGATTTCTATGATGCTGCGAATATGAAGGCAGAAAAGATTGAATTCCATCTATCTGAGGATGCCAATGATATGGTGGACAATTTTAAATCCGGTGCCTGGACCTTAATAGATGACGTTCCCACAAACGAAATTAATATACTGCAATCCGAATATCCTGAGGAATTCAAGGTTGCAGGAGAGATGAGCACGTACTTCGTTTGCTGGAATATCAATCAAGACCTGCTTCCAGCCAACAGCGGATTAGAGGGTGCAGACGCAGAAAAGGCTAGGGAAGAGATTAGAAAAGCCATTAACCTGTTGTACGACAGACATTATATTGTAGATGCCATTGGTCAGGCGGGGCAGGTACCTGCTGCTTCATTGGTTGCAATGGGTATGACGGATGTGGACGGAAATGAATTCTATAAGAATGCAAATAAAGAAAGTGGCAACAGCTACATAGGATACTATAATACTTCTGTGGGAGCATTGGAAAGCAATCGCAATGATGCTGTAGAAACATTGAAGAAATACTACGATTTCGATGAAACAACAGGAATGTTTAAAGACTTCCCGAATATCAGGTATCTATACAACACCTCAAATGGACATAAGGCCATAGGAGAATACATGCAGTCTGTTCTGGCAGAATACGGAATAAGCATGATTGTAGAGGAGCAGGAATGGTCTTCCTTCCTCCAGGCAAGAAGGAATGGGGAATTTACAATTGCGAGAAATGGCTGGTTTGCAGATTATAATGACCCAATCTGTTTCCTGGATATGTGGACAACTTCCTCAGGGAATAATTTTGTTCAATACGGAAATGGTGCAAATAATGAAACAAAAGCCTATAGTATGGACCTTACCGATTTGGGTTATGAGAATGTCGTTGAAAATGGTACCTGGGCAGAGACATACGACGTAATCATATCCAAAATCAACAATGAAAAGGACACCGAGAAGCGCTATGCATTGATGCACAAAGCAGAAGATATGCTAATGAGCACCGGATGCATTTGTCCTATTTTCTACTACACAGACACCTATATGATCAATCAGAGCATGGATGGATTCTATTCGAATCCCTTGGGCTACAAGTATTTCATGTATTCAACCATCAACTAATAAAGGATAGGAGATGAATTATGGGCAAATACATTATCAAACGTGTGATTCTTGCCATCTTGACGGTGTTCATCATCTGTGCAATTACATTTTTCCTGATGCATGCCGTTCCCGGTGGACCATTCAACAAAGAAAAGGCGCTGAGCCAGGCGACCATCGAAGCACTAAATGCCAGATACAATCTGGACAAACCCGTAGGACAACAGTTCATTCTCTATATGAAGAATGTTCTTCACGGGGATTTTGGTGTATCGCTGAAAAACGGTCGTGAGATTAAAGCGATTATCGGAGAATCATTCCCCATTTCCGCCAGACTGGGGCTTTCGGCCATGATTGTGGCGTTGTGCCTTGGCACTGTATTTGGAAGTACAGCTGCCCTTATGAGGAACAAACTGCCGGATAGGCTTATTGTATTTTTCTCAACACTATTCACCGCGGTGCCGAGCTTTATCCTGGGTACCTTACTCCTTTTGGTGTTCTGTATCCAGCTTAAATGGATTCCGGTTTGGTCGGCAAACAGTCACAGCTATTTCCTGCCGGTATTGGCCCTTTCAGCATATCCTATGGCATATATCACCAGACTTTCCAAGACCAGCATGCTGGATGCTCTTTCTCAGGACTATATCAGAACTGCCAAGGCAAAGGGTGTATCCAAGTTCAAAATGATATTCAAACATGCCCTTAGAAATTCACTTATTCCGGTTATTACATATGCGGGTCCTCAGATTGCCTACATCATCACAGGATCCATGGTTATAGAAACCATCTTCACTGTTGGTGGACTGGGAAGTAAATTCGTAAGCGGAATAACCAACCGTGACTATACACTAATTATGGCTACAACCATATTCTTGGCGACGCTGATGGTTATAGCAAATCTCATATGCGATTTGCTGTATAAATTGGTTGACCCGAGAATCAAATATGACTAGGGAGGAGGGGATATCATGTCTAGCGAAAACAAAAACCTGAATGCAGAATTAAATGCAGATTTACCAAAGAAGAATCCTCTCTCCATGCAGTTGGATTTAAGCAAGTTTTCAAAGGAATCCTTTGAAAAGGCTACAGATGATGAAAAACGTCAGCAGGACGTAATGAGTGAAAGTACAACCTTCTTTAAGGATGGTATGAGAAAGCTCATGAAGAATCCACTTGCTGTACTTAGTATTATCCTTCTTTCGGTAATACTCCTTACCATCATCTTTGCTCCCATGGTTGTTCCTTACAAATATGAGGAGATTCTTTCTGTGAACGGAATACGTGATAAGGGAGCAAAGAATCTAGCCCCCTTCACATATAGTAAGATGGAGCAAAAATTCATTGATGAGGGAGGTGAAAGATTCCCTCACATCTTTGGAACCGACGAACAATGTCGAGACTATTTTATTCGTGTGGTCTACGGCACCAGGATTTCCTTGTTCATTGGTTTCTTTGCATCCATCATCGTTTTGATAATAGGTATGCTATACGGCAGTATATCGGGGTATATGGGAGGAAAAGTCGACCTGATAATGATGCGAATAGTTGATATCATCTATTCGCTTCCGGACATGCTTATGATTATCCTGCTTTCTGTGGTTCTAAATGAGGTTCTTCAGTTTAAATCGGGAAGTATAGGAGCCAGATTGGGAAGCAATATGGTGAGTCTCTTCATTGTATTCGGAATGCTTTACTGGGTAGGTATGTCCAGACTAATTCGTGGTCAGATTCTATCCATAAAGGAAAACGAATACATCCTGGCGGCTAAATCCATAGGGGCCAGCCCATCCAGAATAATCAGGAAGCATATACTTCCTAACTGTTTGTCGGTAATCATAATCTCTACTGCACTTCAGATTCCTTCCGCTATATTTACGGAAAGCTTCCTTAGCTTTATCGGAATCGGTGTACGTGCCCCCATGCCTTCATTGGGATCTCTGGCAAATGCTGCTCGTGAGGGGCTTCAGAGCTATCCATATAAGCTGGTATTCCCTGCTATAGTTATTTGCCTTATTGTTTTAAGTCTGAATCTTTTGGGCGACGGCATGAGAGATGCCTTCGATCCTAAGCTGAAGAAATAAGGAGGTTTGAGATGAGTGAAAAACTATTAAGCGTCCAAGACCTCCACACTTCATTCTTTACAGAGGCAGGAGAAGTCCAGGCGGTAAATGGGGTTAACTTCGATTTGGATCCAGGAGAGATTCTTGGTATTGTAGGAGAATCCGGTTCCGGAAAATCCGTAACTGCATATTCCATCATGCAGATTCTGGCGGATACAGGAAAAATAACAGGAGGAAGAATCCTCTTTAAAGGAGAGG
>CACXFN010000091.1 GCA_902766915.1 uncultured Eubacteriales bacterium | reverse complement strand
GAGATGGAAAAGGTTCTTCGCGCCATGCCTATGGCTGAGTCAAACGAATTCCACGCGGAACGAATTTTGGAATTAAATCCGGATCACGAAGTCCTGAAAATAATGAAGGAATTATATTATGCTTCAAGAGACGAAGTCGGTACCAAAAAAGAATCTGACGAAGCATTAAATAAAGTTTCCCGTTATGCAAATCTACTATATAGCCAGGCCCTTCTAATCAGCGGACTTCCTATCGATAATCCTGTAGAGTTCGCACGGGAAATCAATGCACTCATAACAGAAAAGAGATAACCGATCATTTGATTTAGTTTTCCAGTTCTGCAATTGCTTTATCACCTTTTTTGCAGGCCCATAAATACATCCAGGCTGTAAGCAACAAATAAACCACTTCCATAATTATGAGATATACGCTTCCGGTTACAATTCTCTTATAGAATACGAAGAATCCAAACCCTATAGAAAAGAGAATTACCGGGAGCGCATTTAGTAGCATGGCAAGTATAATGGAAAGACCTTGTTTTACTGCCTGTGCTTCATTTGTCCAATTGAATTTAGGGAATTTAATATTAAGTCTAACACCCATAATTGCATTAAAAATGGTAGCTGTTATAGGAATTAGAACGATAAGAATCCTTTCCAAGATGCTCATCTCAAATCTTGATTGAAGTATTACCGTAGTTACAATTACAAAGGGTAAACTAATTAAGATATGCGGATATGACTTTGATAGAATAATATCCTTTCCTCTTATAGGAAGGGATTTAATCATCCACAAGGTATTAGCTTCCAGCGATATTGTTGCTGCGGAGATTATTACAAGACTCATGATTCCCAGGATTGCTGCACATATAGCAAATGGAAGAACGCCTTGACTGGGAGCCCCCATCATTTTCAACACCTGGGCAATTTGACTTAATGACCCGTCTTTTGAGAAGGAGAAGAATGCCATCAGAATCATGAGAAGTAGCCCCATAGCACCGTTCATTATATATGTTACGGATGAAAGAAATCTATTAAGCTCCATTCTTCCAAAGGAGTTTCTAAGACTTCTTACATGCACGCCGGTACTCTTATAATTAAACTTCCTTTGTCCACCTCCTGATGTAATTGTTTTCAGGAAATTACGACTTACCAAAGTGCTTACTACCAGAAATGGAACCACATGCCAGAGAATCATTAATAAAAAGTGTATGAAACTCTTTTTGTGTATGGCCATGGCAACGCTGTATGCAGGCAGTATATATTTCTGAATGCCTTCAGCATTTGCTTTAGAGTTTTCAGCAAGATTGTTAACCCATCCCCCATCACTCATAACAAAATAGAAATACAGCATCATTGCAACTACTGCAATAGCAAGTCTTATAAGCTTTGTATTTTTTACCTTTGATGTAATAAGACTTAGCAACCATCCCGCCAGCATACCTACCGATAAAGCAAGAAGCGGAACAACGATGAGCGCCACGATATAGTAAATAAACTTAATAAAATCAAAGCCTCTAAAATACACATAGACTATTCCTGCCGGAATCCCCACTAATAGTCCTAAGGCAGTATTAAAAAGCAGAATTGAAACCATCCTGGAAACCAATATGTCCCAGGGTTTAATAGGCATGGCGGCAAGGCGTTCATTATCCTTGGCTTGGAACATTTGGTTTTCCGTCATAAAGATGCTGCCAATAAATATTAACAGGAACATACCTATTGCCATGTAGGCAAAATAAACCCATGAATAGGATCTTGTTCCGGCAGTAAGCATAATAAGAGAAAAGAATGCACCTAGACTAATTGCAATCATTATAAAGGAGAAGGCGTAAAGCAAAATTAGAGCTGTTGTTCCTAAAGCCTTTTTTGCCACTTTCTTTTTTGTGAGTTTGATGCCTCGCTTAGAATTAGACCCTCTAAGCATTTCAAGAAGTTTAATTTTAATCAGCACCCACAGAAGTGACTTCCTTTTATTATTTGTAATATCCATAACACCTAACTTTCTTAGCCCTCAAGTTCAAGGAAGACATTTTCCAGAGATGTATTGCCCTTGACTTCTTCCATAGTTCCAGATGTGATTAATACACCTTGTTTTATAATAGCCACTTTGTCACAGAGTTTCTCAGCCACTTCCAAAACGTGTGTTGAGAAAAATATAGCTCCGCCTTCTTGACAATGTTTACGCATCTCCTCTTTAAGAAGGAAGGATGCTTTTGGATCCAATCCAACGAAAGGCTCATCCATAATTATAAGGTTTGGTTTATGAACAAAGGCAGAGACAAGCGCAAGTTTTTGCTTCATACCATGTGAATATGTTGAGATAGGCTGCGGTAAATCCCCTGCTATTTCAAACATTTCAGCGAACCTATTCATTCGCTCCTTTCTTTCCTCCAGTGGAACCCCGAATACATCCGCCACAAAATTCACATACTTCTCCCCTGTTAAAAACTCATATAAATCAGGGTTATCCGGTATATAGGCCATTTGTTCTTTACAACGAATCGGGTTATCCTTAATCGAAGTTCCATTAATTTTGATTTC
>CACXFN010000090.1 GCA_902766915.1 uncultured Eubacteriales bacterium | reverse complement strand
GTTTCGTATGACTATGGCGAACTGGATCAGCTGGAGTCCGCTTATGCCGTTACGGTGCACAAAAGTCAGGGAAGCGAATTCCCCATAGTGGTCATGCCAGCTTCCTTTGTTCATCCCATGTTGGCCACCAGGAATCTTCTTTATACTGCAGTTACAAGGGGCAAGAAGGCTGTTGTGCTCTGTGGTATGCAGAGGTATGTAATGGGAATGGTGGACAACAACAGAAGCAAGGAAAGGTATTCCGGTTTAAGATGTCGTCTTCAGGGACTGATGGAGGATATGCCATGATCTTTCCGGGTGAAATCAAGGAAGAGATTCTAAATCTGGTTTATCCTAGAAACATCTATTGTATCTGCTGTGGGAATATCATTGACGAAACCAGAACCTATAGCCTTTGCGACCACTGCATGCTTCATATTTCCTGGGATTTGGCACCGACAAGAGTCATGGGTCCAAACCTCAAAAGGCTTAGATGCACAGGTTACGGAATATATGAGAGAAGTATTATCTTTGCGCTTAAATATGACGAGCATAAGTATATTGCCGAGACCATCGGTGAGATAATGAGGGATAGACTAGAGAGGGATTCGGAATGGGAGTATTACAGAGATGCATTGCTGGTTCCTGTTCCCATGCATAAGAAAAAAGAGAGAAGGAGAGGCTTCAATCACGCCAGGTTGATTGCCGAAAAGCTTTCTGTTTTTTCGGGAATGGAAATGGTTGATGCCTTGATTCGAATCCGGGAAACTATGCCTATGAGAGGTTTGGGTCCTGAGGAGAGAATATCCAATATAGATGGAGCCATGGAGGTTAAACCCTATCTTTCCAAGAAGGTTGCAGGCAGAAAAATACTCCTTATAGATGACTTCTGCACCACGGGAAGCACCGGAGGGGAATGTGCAAGAGCCCTTCTTCAAGAAGGGGCCAAGGAGGTAAGAATTCTTGTTTTCGCCGCCAGAATAGGAGATCAAAGCAGGGCCCCAGTAGATGGTTTCGACAATGAAGCAATAGATAATTCGGATTATTAACCAATTGAAAATGAATAGATAAAAACCGCTGTTTAGTGATATAATGAATAGGGATTCTGTCGTATTCCTCGGGTCTGTGGTTGAAAATCCATGCCAGCTATGGGCAAAAGGATCCACGTAAGCCGGAAGTCAAGACGCTCCGGTGATCATGGCATAGCTTAGGAGTAAGTCCTCGGGAAACCCGATAAAGGCAAGTGTGGGGGCAAAGACCAGGTCAGCCGGAGAGTCCAGCCGGCATCTTTTTTTTTACCTAAATATATGTTATTATATATTCAAATATTATTAAATTTAACCAAAAGGAGGCCGCTGATGAAGACTACCATTACAGGAAAGAATTTCAATACATATCAGCATCTCGAAGAAACAATCGAGAAAAAACTGGAAAAACTGGATAAGTATTTTGCCGATGATATAGAGGCAAAGGTGGTATTATCCCAGGAAAGAAATAAAGATAAAATCGAAGTTAATATTAATGCCAAGGGTGCTCAGTTTAGAACCGAGCAAGTGGCGGATGATGTATATGAAGGCCTTGATAAAGCAATCGATAAGCTTGCTCGCCAAATGTCCAAATTTAAGGGCAAACTGCAGAAGAAGTATCAAGACAATAAATCCGTGAGATTTGAAGCTATTCCGGTTCCTGAAGAATCAGAAGCAGAAGTAGGAAAGGTTGTCAAGACAAAGAAAGTTGACCTTAGACCAATGTCTGCAGAGGATGCAGTATTGGAAATGGAAATGAGCGGACACGACTTCTTTGTATTCCTTGATGAAGAAACCGATAAGGTAAATGTAGTATATAAGAGAAAAGACGATAATTACGGAGTGCTGGAAACAGCAGAATAAGCTTAATTAATGAAGGACATTATTGCAAATATAACCGCAGATATAACCGTATTTGATGTTATTGACATAGTGGTTGTTGCCTTCCTGGTATATAAACTCCTCGGTTTTATAAAAGACAGCAGGGCGCAACAATTGGTAAATGGCATCCTGGTTTTAGTTGCGGTTTTTTTGCTGTCCAGGCTTCTTCAGCTAAATACTCTGAATTGGATACTTAGATCCACCATGACAGTGGGAATAATTGCCTTGGTCATATTATTCCAACCTGAACTTAGGCGTGCGCTTGAACGGATGGGCCGAGGCGGCTTTCTTTCAGAGCGTATTTTGGGAGATAAGAAGAAATCCAAATATGTAGTTGACGCAATTGTTGATGCGGTAAACTCCTTTTCATCATCAAGGACAGGAGCCTTGATGGTGATTGAGAGGGAGGTTTCTCTGGGAGATGTGGCAGAAAACGGAACCGTACTTAATGCGGATATCACAGCGGAACTCCTTGGAAACATATTCTATAAGGGATCACCGCTACATGACGGCGCAGCAATTATCCGCGGAGACAAGGTTTTTGCTGCTGGATGCGTTCTCCCCTTAACTGCCAGATTGGATATTGGTAAGGAACTTGGGACTAGACATAGAGCCGCCATAGGCATTACTGAAAACTCCGATGCAGTAGCCATAATCGTAAGTGAAGAAAATGGCATTATCTCTGTGGCAAGAGATGGGAAGCTATCGCGATTCCTGGACTCTAAAGAATTGGAAAAACTCCTCTTAACCCTGTTTATCGACAATGAGGAAGAGGAAAAGGGAATCCTTGGACTGATAAAAAAGAAGACAGGAGGTTCGGAAAATGCTGAATAATCGCAATTTCAGAATCGCCCTGTCCATTGTAATTGCTGTATTATTGTGGGCATATGTGTCAGGGGTCGTTAACAGAACTGCAACTAAATCCATAGAGGATATTCCTATTTCTCTGGAACAGACAGATATGCTTGGGGAAAGAGGCTTGGCTGTCAGTGCTGTCAGCTTGGAGACTGTAGATGTAAGTGTAACCGGAGCAAGGACGCTTCTTAGTGACCTGGGAGCCAGTGACTTTACAGCAAGGGTCAATATGGCATCCGCTAAAAAGGGTGAGAATGAAATGACCCTATATATTACCGTGCC
>CACXFN010000089.1 GCA_902766915.1 uncultured Eubacteriales bacterium | reverse complement strand
TCCCTGGAACTTCCGCATCCAAAATTGTCACCTGCAACCATGATGTCACCGGGGGTAACGTTCTTGATAAAATCCTTATCAATGTCCTCCATACAATGACTTGCTAATTCCGCGTGATCCGTAGTGTTAAGATAGCGTGCAGGGATTATCACATCAGTATCTATATTGTTTCCGTATTTGAAGACTTTACCTTTAGCGTCCATAATTATTCCTTTCAATTATTTAAAACGGATTATCATCCAATCTAAATATGTATATACATAGATTACTCATATATTAATTATTCAGATTCGTCGGTTTTGCTTAACTTATCTGCCTTCTCAGATAGTTTACCGGCTTTTTCGTTTAGCTTCTCGGCTTTTTGAGCCTGTTTTTCAGCAGCTTTTTCAGCTTTTCTTTCTTGCTTATCAGCTGCCTTCTGTGCCTTTCTAGCTTCTGGACTATCAACAATTCTAGGATCGGCTATTTCACCCATAACTGCAGACGCCGCTGCAACTTGAGGGCTTGCCAGATAGACTTCGGAATCAACATGTCCCATTCTTCCGACAAAGTTTCTATTGGTAGTAGAGACGCAGCGTTCACCTGATGCCAGTATTCCCATATAACCACCTAGACAAGGTCCGCAAGTTGGGGTGGAGACGATGCATCCAGCATCAATGAAATCATCAATAAATCCTTTTTTTATACATTCCTTATAAACGGCTTGTGTGGCCGGAATAATTATTGTTCTGACTCCCTTTGCTATATGTCGTCCCTTCAGAATCTTGGCTGCAACCTCCATATCTGAGATTCTTCCATTAGTACAGGAACCTATTACAACCTGATCGATTTTAATATTATGGATTTTCCCGATTCTGTGAGTGTTTTCAGGTAGGTGAGGGAAGGATACGGTAGGCTCTATCTGTGATAAGTCGATATCATAAATTGCATCGTATTCAGCATCAGGATCCGCCTCATAAACGGTATAATCCCTATCAGTACGGCCCTTTAAGTATTTCTTTGTAACGTCATCCACAGGGAAAATGCCGTTTTTTGCACCTGCTTCAATTGCCATATTTGCGATGGTAAGACGGTCATCCATTGATAGAGACGAAACTCCTGTACCTGTGAATTCCATGGACTTATATAAGGCGCCATCCACACCAATCATTCCAATAATATGGAGGATTAAATCCTTGCCGCTAACATAGGGACCCAGTTCGTTTCTAAGATTAAACTTAATAGCGCTGGGGACTTTGAACCATGCTTTTCCCGTAGCCATACCTGCTGTCATATCTGTGGATCCAACACCTGTTGAAAATGCGCCGAGGGCACCATAGGTACAGGTATGAGAATCCGCTCCAATTATTGCGTTACCCGGTACCACCAAGCCCTTTTCCGGTAGAAGGGCATGCTCGATTCCCATTTCTCCCACATCGTAGAAATTGTCTATATCAAATCTCTTTGCAAAAGTTCTGCAGACTTTACATTGTTCAGCACTTTTGATGTCTTTATTTGGAGCAAAGTGATCCATTACCAGAGCAACCTTACTTTTATCAAAAATAGAATCGAATCCTGCCCGTTGGAATTCCCCAATTGAAACAGGACCGGTAATATCATTGGCTAAAACCAGATCTAAATTGGAATTAATTAAATCTCCGGCTTTTACAGATTCTAGACCGGCATGAGCAGCTAATATTTTTTGGGTCATTGTCATTCCCATGATTATTGTCTCCTATTATCTTCAATTATTAATACTTTTAATTACTTGTTAATTGCTTGGTTTTTCAACCATACTCTTATTCCTTTAAAAAATGATGCTAAATATTATATCACTATTGAATCAAAAAATTAAGAGTATAATTATAAATGAAATGCTTTAAAAAATTATCAAAGGGAAGAGAGGGCATATATTAACTCCCTTGCATTACCATGGTATATGACGTATAATTTTGCAGGACTACTATGAGAAACCATAAATAAGAGATGATTAAATGATTTCAAAAAAGATTCTTACATTGCTATTAGTGATTATGACTGCCACAACCTTGTTATCTGGTTGTGGTAATTTTCATACCGAAAAGGAGAAGGATGATTTAAAGGAAGCTCAGGACAATAATAAATTGGAGAGATTTTCTGATAATTATTTTGATGCCTTTGATACGGTTACCAGTTTAATTGGATATTCTGATAGCCAGGAAACCTTTGATGAAATGAGTGATGAAATACATAAGGAACTCATTAAATACCATCGTTTATTCGATATATATAATGCGTATGATAATATCAATAATGCCAAAACAATAAATGATAATGCGGGAAGAGAACCTATAGAAGTCTCTGCTGAATTGATTGAACTAATTGAACTTGGTAAGGACATATATGGTAAAACCGATGGAAAAGTGAACATAGCCATGGGAAGTGTTCTTAATTTATGGCATAATGCACGCGAAACCAGTATCCGGGATCCGGAAAAGGCATACATACCCGATATTGAAGATCTGAAGAAAGCTGCCATGCACTGCAATATTGATGACGTTATAGTCGACAAGGAAGCATCAACCGTCTTCTTAAGTGATTCGGAAATGACTTTGGATTTAGGAGCAATTGCAAAGGGATTTGCCATTGAATGTATAGCGAAGAAACTTGAGGGTGAGGGGGAGACTCACTTTGTAATTAGTGCGGGTGGAAACGTAAGGACTTCCGGTAAGAAAGGAGACGGAACCGATTGGGTAATTGCCGTTCAGAATCCGGAAATTGATAGTGATGATTCCTATGTGGACACCATAGATTTAGCAGATTCATCTATGGTAACAAGCGGAGTTTATAGAAGATTTTTTGAATACCAGGGAAAGCAATATCATCATATAATTAATCCGGATACATTAATGCCGGAAAACAATTTTCTTTCTGTATCCATTATCACTAAAGATTCAGGATGGGCAGATGCATATTCAACAGCAGTCTTTAATATGACAATAGAAAAAGGCATGGAATTCATAGAATCCATGCCGGATACAGAAGCCATGTGGATCCTGCCGGATAGAAGCAAGGTGAAATCATCAGGCTGGATATCACGAGAAGATTAATATCAATTGGCTTTTAATATAATAGGTTTAATGTATTAACCTTACTCCACAAAATGTAGTTTTTTATTCATTCTATTAAGTGCAGAAACCAAGGCGTTTACAGATGCTAAAATGATATCCGCTTGGGTTCCTACACCCCAATACTTATTATCTCTTTTATCAGCAATACATATATATGCTGCAGCCTTGGAATCAGCACCTGCTGAGATAGCATTTTCCGAATACGTAATAAACTTGTAATCAAAGCTATAAGGCGTTTGTCTAAGGGCATTACTTACCGCATCCAAGCGACCATTACCTTCGCCGGTTAATTCGTATACTTCATCCTTAATGACTGCTCTAATCTTAACACTGAATTTGTTGTCCTCATCCTTGGTGGATGACAGGTGACTAAAGGTTGCATGGGTAATATCAAGTGGGCAGAAATCATTAACATATTCCTTTTCAAATACCTCATATAAAGCCTGGGGGGTGAGTTCTGCCTGTGACTTATCGGAAACTTTGGTTATTAGATTTCCAATTTCAGGGCGCATGTCTTTAGGTATTACAAATCCGTAATTGTTTTCCAGGATATAGGCCACGCCGCCTTTACCTGATTGGCTATTTATTCTAATTACATCGCCTTCATATTCGCGACCAACATCGTGAGGATCAATTGGAAGATAAGGAACAGTCCACCTGTCGGGATTCTTTTCCTCAATCCACTTCATTCCCTTTGCTATAGCATCCTGATGGGATCCTGAGAAGGCAGCAAATACCAAGGCACCGCTATATGGTTGTCTGGGTCCTATCTGCATTCCCGTAACTCTTTCATAAACCTCGGCAATTTCAGGCAGGTTGCTGAAATTAAGTTCAGGATCTACACCATGGGTAAACATATTCATGGCCAGCGTTACGATATCAACATTACCTGTACGTTCTCCGTTCCCAAAGAGCGTGCCTTCGATTCTTTCTCCTCCAGCAAGTAGGGCAAGTTCAGAATCGGCAACGCCGGTACCTCTATCGTTATGTGGATGGATAGAGAGAATAACGCTATCACGACTATGGAGGTTGTCACTAATATATTCAACTTGATTTGCAAACACATGTGGCATTGACATTTCTACTGTTGCAGGCAGGTTGATTATCATCTTGCTGTCAGGAGTAGGCTGCCAAATATCGATTACAGCATTACAGACCTCTAATGCAAATTCAGGCTCGGTCCCGGTGAAGCTTTCAGGAGAATATTGGAAGGTGAAATTGGTATCAGGATATTTTGCTTTATATTCGTTCATTAGGGTTGCGCCATCCATTGCAATCTTTTTGATTTCTTCTTCGGAAGCCCGGAAAACTTGCTGCCTTTGTGCAAAAGAAGTGGAATTATAAAGATGAACGATTGCATTTTTTGCTCCAACCAAGGATTGAAAGGTCTTATCTATAATGTGTTCCCTGGACTGTGTAAGAACCTGAACCTGAACGTCATCGGGAATCAGATTCTTTTCTATCAATGCTCTCAAGAATTCGTATTCTGTATCGGAAGCTGCCGGAAAACCAACTTCAATCTGTTTAAAACCAATATCACAAAGAACCTTAAAGAATTCCAGTTTCTCATCTAAACTCATTGGAACTATAAGGGCCTGGTTTCCATCCCTTAGATCCACGCTACACCAAATAGGTGCTTTTTCTATGTGATCTTTTTTAACCCAATCCATACGGGAGGTGGGAGGGGGAAAATAACCGGGGTTATACTTTGTGTAGTTTTGCATTTTATTACTCCTTGTTTAAAATAGTTACGGTGATACCTAAAGGGATAAAAAAATCCCCTGATGATATCAAAATGTATCGGGGGAAGAGACGAATAATTATCCGCGGTACCACTCTTCTTAACGCGTCCATCAACGCGTTCACTCATTTATTCGCTCAGGGGTGAGACTCTATTATTCATTTATCCTATTCCAGCAAACTAGGACTCTCTATAAAATGAAGTGTAATAGATTATTCCCGTCATGGCGAAGCCGATGAATAAAGTGTTGCTTTATATTTAATTAAAGATTAAAATAAATACTACATAAATATAAACTACAGCGAAATAATTGTCAATAAAAATTTGTGAAAATACAAAATAAAAATTTTGACTATTTGTTTTTTGACCACAAAAAACTATTGACAAACATCTGTAAGAATATATAATAGACCTATGCCGTTTTTCGGCTAATTTTGTGTATTCTAATATGTTATACAGAAGATAAACTTA